>NZ_JBJDRL010000013.1:0-89011 GCF_044987475.1 Microbacterium sp. ZW CA_36 | reverse complement strand
CCGTATCCGCCAGCGGCGAACCCGGCTCCCGCGGCGCCGGCTGCTCCCCCTGCCTCGGAGGTCTCGGCCCCGGACACTCAGGCGGATGTCGCACCCGAGGATGCCAGTTCGGCGACGGCCTGGACGGCGCCGGGCGCCGCGTCCGACGGCACCGACCGCGACTCGCCGTGGGCCTGACCTCCGCCCTGCTGCAGGCGTTCGCGCGTGCCGCCGACGCCGTGCCGCCGCTCACCCCCGACGGTGACGAGGCGCGGCGCTGGGCCGAGGAGGAGCTGTCCGACCCGGCCTACGACATCGCCGAGCCCACTCCGTTCGATCGCATCGCGCGGGCGATCGGCGACTTCATCGCGTCGCTGCTGAATCCCGACCTCTCCGGCGGCTGGGGATCGACCTTCGCGCTGGTCGCCGCCATCGTCGTCGTCGTGATCATCGTCGCCGCCTTCCTCGTGTGGGGCGTGCCGCGCGCCACCCGCCGCGCGGCAGCTCGCCCGCCGCTGCTCTTCGGTGAGACGGAGCACCGCTCGGCCGCCGAGCTGCGCGCCGCCGCCGCCGAGCGCGCGCGGGCGGCCGACTGGGAGGCCGCGATCGTGCTGCGCTTCCGGGCGCTCGCCCGCGGCTGCCTCGAACGCGGCGTCGTCGACCCGCCGCCGGGCGCGACGGTGCACGCCTTCGCGCGGGCCGCCGCCCGCGCCTTCCCCGCACTCGCGTCGCGGTTGGAGGACGCCGCGACGGCGTTCGACGACGTCCGCTACCTGCGGCGTCCCGGCACGGCGGAGCTCTATCGCCTCGTCGCCTCGGTCGACGACGCGGTCGTGTCGGCGCGACCGGCGGTGCGCGAGGAGGTGCCGGCATGACGGCGACGGCCACTCCCCCGCGGCAGGACGCCGCCACCATCCACGCAGCCACCGGACGACGCCGCCGCATCGCGGCGTGGATCGCCATCGGACTCGCGCTGCTCGTCGTCGGAGGGATCGGCGGCGCCGTGTCGGCTGCGAACCAGTGGGCTCAGCGCGGCGCACTCGACCCCGACTCCACGGGACCCGCGGGAACGCGCGCGATCGCCGAGATCCTGCGCGAGCACGGCGTCGACGTGGTCGTCGTGCGGGATCGCGCGGCGGCGTCGGAAGCCCTCGCGGCCGTGGAGGCGACCCTCGTGATGCCCGATGCGCCGGCGCTGTCCGACGACGTCGTGACCGCTCTCGCCGAAGCCGCCGATGACGTCGTGCTCATCGAGCCACGTTCCCGGACGCTCGATCTGCTGGTCCGCGGGTCGGCGCCGGCCGGCGTCGCGCCCGACGAGAGCGTCGAGCCCGACTGCCGACTCGAGGCTGCCGTCCGCTCCGGCGCCGTCGCCCCGGGCGCGGTCTACCGCGCGGGTGACGACACGTCCGCCTGCTACGCGGCGGCCGACGGTTTCGGACTGGTCGTCCACGCCACCGACGCCGGCCGCGTCGCCGCGGTCGACGGCCGGGCACTCTTCACGAACGAGCACCTCGCCGACAACGGCAACGCGGCGCTGGCGGTGAACCTCATGGGGCGGCATCCGCTCGTCGTCTGGTATATGCCCGGCGCGGGCGACACCGACCTCGCCGACGCCGACCCGTCGCTGGGCGAACTCACGCCCCCGTGGGTGAGTCCCGTGATCGTGCTGCTGCTGGTCGCGGGGGTCGCCGCCGGCATCTGGCGCGGCCGCCGGTTCGGCCCGCTCGTCGCCGAGCGGCTTCCTGTGACCGTCCGGGCGTCCGAGACGACGGAGGGACGGGCGCGCCTGTACGCGCGCGCGGGCGATCCGCTCCACGCCGCGGACCGGCTGCGTATCGGCGCGCTGCGTCGGCTGGCGACCCTGCTCGGCCTCGCCGCGAACGCCGCCGGCCCCGAGATCGCCGACGCCGCGGCCGGCCGCACCGGCCTCGACCGCCGCGCGGTGCGCGGCATCCTGCTCGACGAGATCCCGCGCAGCGACGCGGAGCTCGTCGCCCTGAGCACACGCCTGAGAGACCTGGAGGACGCCGTGCGCGCGGCCGTCCGCCCCGAGAGGAGCCCCCGATGACGGATTCGCCCGTGGCGCCGAGTGCGACCGCGTCCGACGCGGTCGACCGCCCGACCGCACCCCCCGACGACGCCGCCCTGCGCGAAGCGATGAATCGCGTGCGCCTCGAAGTCGGCAAGGCCGTCATCGGCCAGGACGGCACCGTGACAGGCCTGCTGATCGCCCTGCTGGCACGCGGGCACGTGCTGCTCGAAGGCGTTCCGGGCGTCGCGAAGACGCTGCTCGTGAGGTCGTTCTCGACGGCGCTCGGCCTCGACACCACGCGCATCCAGTTCACCCCCGACCTCATGCCGGGCGACGTCTCGGGTTCGCTGGTCTACGACGCGAAGACCGGGGAGTTCGAGTTCCGCGAGGGACCCGTGTTCACGAACGTGGTCCTCGCCGACGAGATCAACCGCACACCGCCCAAGACGCAGGCGGCGCTGCTCGAGGCGATGGAGGAGCGCCAGGTCTCGACCGACGGTGTGACGCGGTCGCTTCCGGACCCGTTCCTCGTCGCCGCGACGCAGAACCCCATCGAGCACGAGGGCACCTACACGCTGCCCGAGGCGCAGCTGGACCGGTTCCTGCTCAAGCTCATCGTCGACGTGCCGGCTCGGGATGCCGAACTCGCGGTGCTGCGCCGCCATGCGAGCGGCTTCGACCCCCGCGATCTCGCCGGCGCAGGCTTGCGCCGCGCCGCCACCGCCGAGGAGATCCGCGCGGCGCAGCGGGCCGCGGCATCCGTCACCGTCTCGGACGACGTGCTCGGCTACATCGTCGACCTCGCACAGGCCACGCGCAGCAGTCCGTCGGTGCAGCTCGGCGTCAGTCCCCGCGCGGCGACCGCCCTGCTGGCGGCGTCGAAGGCGTGGGCGTGGCTGGGCGCGTACCCCGCGATCACGCCGGACCACGTGCAGACGATGCTGCTGCCGACGTGGCGGCACCGCATCCGCCTGCGCCCCGACGCCGAGCTCGAGGGTGTGTCGGTCGACGCCGTGCTCGGCTCGGTGCTGCAGCAGACCCGCGTCCCGATCTAGGAGCCGGTCGTTGAGCGAGCGAGGAACGAGCGAGACGAAACGCGCCGAACGGAACGACGCCTGATGTACCTGACCGGCCGCCTGCCGCTGCTCCTCGCCGTCGGGGCGGTGCCCGTCGTGCTGCTCTCTGCGGCGGGCGTAGACCCCTGGCTCGCAGCGGCGGCGTGGATCCTGCTGTGCTTGATCGCGGCGCTCGCCGACGCGGCGGCGGCGCCCGATCCGCGCCGGATGACGGTGCTGCGGCGCCTTCCGAGCCGCGTACTGCTCGGACAGGCGGTGCGGGCCGAGCTCGTGCTGGGCAACACCGGCGATCGCACCGTCCGCGGACGCGTGCGCGATGCCTGGCAGCCCACCGCGGGTGCGCCGGTGGAGCGCCCGGCCATCGACATCCCGCCCGGCGAGTCCCGGGCGATCGGCATCCCGCTCCTCCCCCGTCGACGCGGCGAGCTGCGATCGCGATTCGTCGTGGTGCGATCCGACGGGCCGCTGCGCCTCGCCGGACGCCAGGCGCGCCTCGACGAGCCGGGCACGCTGCGGGTGCTGCCGCCGTTCACGGCGCGACGGCACCTCCCCTCGCGGCTGGCGCGGCTGCGCGAGCTCGACGGCAACACGAGCGTGCAGGTGCGGGGCCAGGGCACCGAGTTCGACAGCCTGCGGGAGTACGTGCGCGGCGACGACGTGCGCGCCATCGACTGGCGCGCGACGGCGCGGTCGAGCACGACGATGCTGCGCACCTGGCGCCCGGAGCGCGACCGGCACGTCGTGATCGTGATCGACACCGGACGCACGGCGGCAGCACGCGTCGGCGACGGCGTCCGGATGGATGCCGCGATGGAGGCCGCGCTGCTGCTCGCCGCCCTCGCGACCCGGGCCGGCGACCACGTGCACCTGCTGATGTTCGACCGCACGATCCGCGCCCGCGTCACCCGTGTCGACGGCCCGGGACTCCTGCCGGCGATGGTGGACGCCATGGCGCCCGTCGAGCCGCAGCTCATCGACACCGACTGGGATGCCGCGTTCGCCCAGGTGCGCACGCTCACGTCCCGCCCGTCGCTGGTCGTCCTCCTGACCGCGCAGGACGCCCCGGAGGCCGCGCGCGGGTTCCTGGGATCGCTGCCCGCGCTCTCCCGAGCCGCCCACGTGCTGGTCGGGGCGGTGACCGACGAGCAGGAGCCCCTGCCCGAGCGCCCCGACGCCGCCGACGTGTACCGCGCCGCCGCCATCGAGCGCAGCACGCACGATGCCGCCGTCGTGGCAGCGGCGATCGGCCGCGCGGGAGGCGAGGCGATCGCCGCCACCCCGGAGGACCTGCCGCCGCGCATCGCCGACCGCTATCTCGCGCTCAAAGCCGCCGGGCGGCTCTGAGGGCGTAACACGCGGGTCTCGGCATCCGACGATCTCTCTCACTGGTTTGGGGCGCGCCGCGCACGTTCGAGGCGCGCGGCGCACGCCCCGAACGCCGCTCGCGCGCCCCAAACGCGGGAGGACGCCGAAACGGCCGGCGACGAATGCCTGAACACGAAGGGAAACCTCGCGGGATCACGCGTCACACTCAGACACTCCGTGCCCGGTTCCTGGGAATCCGCTGGGCGTAGCGCTAGCCTCACGACGAGGAAAGGAGTCCGCCATGTCGGATACCACCATCCCGCCCACCACGGTGAACAGGCTCGTCGCGGAGGCTCTGGGAACGTTTCTGCTCGTCTTCGGCGGCGTGGGCACGGCGCTCTTCGCCGCCAACTTCCCCGCAGATGCGGAGAGCAACCCACTGGGCGTCGGATTCGTCGGCGTCGCCTTCGCCTTCGGTCTCACGGTCGTCGTGGGCGCCTACGCGTGGGGTCCCATCTCGGGCGGCCACTTCAACCCGGCGATCACGCTCGGCCTCGCCGCCGCCGGTCGCTTCGAGTGGAAGAACACGATCGGCTACATCATCGCCCAGCTGATCGGCGGCGCCCTCGGCACGACGCTCATCGTGCTGATCGGCATCTTCGGCACCGACAACTGGCTCGCGAACGCCCAGGACAGCGGCTTCGCGTCCAACGGCTTCGGCACGGGCGACTTCGGCTCGCCGGGCGGCTTCGGGCTCGGTGCCGCGATCATCGCAGAGATCCTCCTCACGGCGGTCTTCGTGCTGATCATCCTCGGTGTGACGCACTCGACCCGCGGCACGGCGGCGCTCGCGCCGCTCGCCATCGGTCTCACACTGACCCTCATCCACCTGATCTCGATCCCGATCGACAACACCTCGGTGAACCCGGCCCGATCGATCGCCGCGGCGATCTACGGCGGCCCCGAACCCCTGGCGCAGCTGTGGGTGTTCATCGTCTTCCCGATCGTCGGCGGTCTGCTCGCCGGCGTCCTGCACCGCGCGCTCTTCGAGCCCAAGGGCACGCTGCCGCCGGTCCAGGCGGAGGCGCGCCTCAAGTAGGACTCGCAAGCATCACGAGAGAGCGGCCCGCCCCCCGATCGGGGACGGGCCGCTCTCTCGTGCGTCGCGAGGTCAGACGAGGTCGAACCTGTCGAGCTCGGTGACCTTGCCCCACGCCTTGACGAAGTCCCGCACGAACTTCTCATTCGCGTCATCCGAGGCGTAGACCTCGGCGACGGCCCGGAGCTCGGAGTTCGAGGCGAACAGCAGGTCGACGCGGGTGCCGATGCCGACCGGCTCGCCCGAACCGTCCTTCGCGCCCGAGAACGCGTGGGCACCGGGGTCGAGCGGCTTCCAGGTCGTGCCGAGGTCGAGCAGGTTCACGAAGAAGTCGTTCGTGAGCACGCCCTTGCGGTCGGTGAAGACGCCGTAATCCGAGCCGTCCCAGTTCGCACCGAGCACGCGCAGACCGCCCACGAGGACCGTCAGCTCGGGAGCGCTCAGCGTGAGCAGGTTCGCCCGGTCGATGAGGTGGTGCTCCTCGGGCATGAAAGCCCGCGGCCCGTAGTAGTTGCGGAATCCGTCGGTGATCGGCTCGAGGAACGCGAACGACTGCGCGTCGGTCTGCTCCTGCGTGGCATCGGTGCGGCCCGGGTGGAAGACCACCTCGGCGTCGACCCCCGCGTCCTCGGCGGCCTTCTCGACCGCCGCGTTGCCGGCGAGCACGATGAGGTCGGCCAGCGACACCTGCTTGCCGTCGGTGCGGCCGTCGTTGAACGAGGCCTGGATCTGCTCGAGCTTCGCGAGCACCGTGGCGAGCTGGGCGGGCTTGTTGACCTCCCAGTCCTTCTGCGGGGCGAGGCGGATGCGGGCGCCGTTGACGCCGCCGCGCTTGTCGCTGCCGCGGAACGAGGATGCCGCCGCCCACGTCGTCTCGACGAGCTCCGAGACCGTGAGGCCGGCGTCGAGGATCTGGGCCTTGAGCGCCGCAGCGTCTGCCGCGTCGATGAGCTCGTGGTCGACGGCCGGGACGCGGTCCTGCCACAGCAGCTCCTCGGCCGGGACCTCGGGGCCGAGGTAGCGGTCGATCGGGCCCATGTCGCGGTGCGTGAGCTTGAACCATGCGCGCGCGAACGCGTCGGCGAACGCCTCGGGGTCGTCCTTGAAGCGACGCGAGATGGCGTCGTACGCCGGGTCGGTGCGCAGGGCCAGGTCGCTGGTCAGCATGCGCGGCTCACGACGGCCGTTCGAATGCGCCAGCGGCACCATGTCGGCGCCGCCGTCGTTGATCGGACGCCACTGGTGGCCGCCGCCCGGGCTGCGCATGAGCTCCCACTCGTAGGCGTAGAGGATGTGGAAGAACTCGTTGTCCCAGCGGGTGGGGTGGTAGGTCCACGTGACCTCGAGGCCGGAGGTGATGGTGTCGTCGCCGTGGCCGGTGCCGTGGTTGTTCTTCCAGCCGAGGCCCTGCTGATCGAGGCCGGCGGCCTCGGGGTTGTCCTCGATATTGGTGTCGGGCGCGGCGCCGTGCGTCTTGCCGAACGTGTGGCCACCGGCGATCAGCGCGACGGTCTCCTCGTCGTCCATCGCCATGCGGCCGAAGGTCTCGCGGATGTCGCGGGCCGACGCCAGCGGGTCGGGGTTGCCGTTGGGACCCTCGGGGTTGACGTAGATGAGGCCCATCTGGACGGCTGCGAGCGGCTTCTCGAGCTCGCGGTCGCCCGAGTATCGCTCGTCGTCCAGCCAGGTGGTCTCGGGGCCCCAGTACACGTCGGCATCGGGCTCCCACACGTCGGGGCGGCCGCCGGCGTAGCCGAACGTCGTGAAGCCCATCGACTCGAGCGCCACGTTGCCCGCGAGGATCATCAGGTCGGCCCACGAGAGCGACTGGCCGTACTTCTTCTTGACCGGCCAGAGCAGGCGGCGAGCCTTGTCGAGGTTGACGTTGTCGGGCCAGCTGTTCAGCGGCGCGAAGCGCTGCTGACCGGCGCCGCCACCACCACGGCCGTCGGTCACGCGGTAGGTGCCGGCGCTGTGCCACGCCATGCGGATCATCAGCGGACCGTAGTTGCCGAAGTCGGCGGGCCACCAGTCCTGCGACGTCGTGAGGGTCTCGGCGATGTCGGCCTTGACCGCGGCGAGGTCGAGCGACTCGAACGCCGCCTTGTAGTCGAAGTCCTCGCCGAGCGGGTTGGCGACGGCCGGGTTCTTCGCGAGGATCTTGAGGTTCAGCTGGTTGGGCCACCACACGCTGTTGGCGTTGCCGGTGGTCGGGTGCGGCTGACCGCCGTGGATCACCGGGCAGCCCTCGGACTCATTCGGACGCGGGCGGCTCTCGCCGTCCTCACGCTCGTCGACCGGCGTGTCGATCGGGGTGACCGCCTGGTCGGCGTCGGTGGGGTTCTCGCCGATCTCCGGGATCGTGTCGTTGGTGTCGGTCATGAGCTTCCTTCCAATCGGGATGGGCTATCAGAGGGTCGGACAGGATGTCAGGAGCGCACGGTGGCGACCGGCTCGGCGACGCTCGCCTCCGCCGTCGCACAGGCGGGGCACACACCCCAGAAGGTGACCTCGGCCGCCTGCAGCGCGTAGCCGTGCGCGTCGGACGGCGTCAGGCAGGGCGCCTCGCCCACGATGCAGTCGACGTCCTGCACGGCGCCGCATTCGGAGCAGATGAGGTGGTGGTGGTTGTCGTCGACGCGCAGCTCGAACAGACCGGGCCGGCCCGCGGGCTCGATGCGGCGTGCGAGTCCGGCGTCGACGAAGTCGCCGAGCGCGTTGTACACCGACTGCAGGCTCGTCCCGGGAACCGTCCGCGCGACGATGCCGAACAGCTCGTCAGCGCTGGCGTGCGGGCGCTCGATGAGCGCCTCGACGACCGCGCGCCGGGAGTCGGTGACCCGCAGCCCTGCCGCCCGCAGCCGTGCCGCCGTGTCGACGGCATGCGTGTCGACGGCGGTGTGCGGGCTCATACCCTCAGCCTACCGTTGTTTTGATTCATTCAAAACAGTGGTATGCGCACGCGCCCTCTCCCTCCCCGCCCCCGAGTTCACTTGCGCTGAACGTACGCCGATCCCGGCGTGGAGCGTACGTTCAGCGCAAGTGAACGACGGGAGACGAGGCGGGGAAGACGCCGCGCGGGGGTCAGCCGGCGACGAGGGTGGGGGTGCCGGCCTCGTACTCGGTCAGGTCGCCGCTCTCCCCCAGGCGGTGCGCGCGGCGTCCGACCACGAGCATGTAGACGAGGAACAGTCCGAGCGCTGCCGCGCCGATGCCGATCTTCACGGGCCACGGCCAGGGCTGCGCCGTCACGAAGCCCTCGATGATCCCCGAGAAGCCGAGGGCGATGACGAGGCCGATCGCGATCGTTGCCAGCGAGCGTCCGGCGGCGGCCAGCGACTCGCCGCGCGACCGCGGGCCGGGCGCGACCCAGGCCCAGAAGATCTGCAGGCCAGCCGCACCGGCCACGAAGATACAGGTGAGCTCGAGCATCCCGTGCGGGAGGATGTACAGCACGAACACGTCGCCGCGGTCGAACGCCGCCATGATCGCCGCCGCCGTGCCGACGCCGACGGCGTTCTGCACCAGCACCATGATCGGCCAGACCCCGGTGATGCCGAAGAGCACGCACTGGGCCGCGATCCAGGCGTTGTTGGTCCACACCGTGCCCGCGAACACCGCCGCCGGGTTCTCGCTGTAGTACTCGGTGAACTGGTTCTCGGCGTAGTGCTCGAGTTGCGCCTGGCTGCCGAGGCTGGCCACCAGAGCGGGGTCGCCCGACACCCACAGGGCCACGACGGTGACCACGGCCACGAAGCCCAGCGCGATGGCGAGCGTCGTCCAGCGGACCCGGTACAGGGCGGCGGGAAGCTGCAGCGCGAAGAACCGCGGGATCTGGCGCATGACGTTCTCGGGCGCACCCGTGAGCCGCAGCCGCGCGCGTCCGAGCATCGTCGAGATGTGATCGCCCTGGACGCTGCGTCCGGCGGACGTCTTCGCGTCGGCGAGATCGGCGGATGCCGCACGGTACCGCGTCACGAGCTCGTCGACCTCCGCGCCGGAGAGGTGCCGCCGGCGGCTGAGTTCGTCGAGCCGCGCCCACTCCTCGCGCCGAGCGGCCGTGAGCGCGTCGAGGTCCATGTGTTTCACTGTAGCCATGACCGCTGAGCGCCCCGCGATCGTCGACATCCATCAAGACGAGGTGCTCACCGGCGAGGCCGTCGCGCTGGACGTGCAGCCGCTCGGCTACTTCCTGCGGGCGCTCGGCGTGCTCATCGACATGCTGCTGGGCGTCGCCGTGCTGCTGCTGTTCGCGTGGGGACTCAGCTGGCTGCTCGGCCTGGGGGCGATCGACCCGGCGGTGGTGCCCATCCTGACGATCGTCGTCCTCGTCCTCGTCATGATCGTGATCCCGACGGTGGTCGAGACGACCACCCGGGGCCGCAGCCTCGGACGCCTCGCGGTCGGCGGGCGGATCGTCCGCGCCGACGGTGGCGCCGCAGGCTTCCGGCACGCGTTCATCCGGGCACTCGTCGGCGTCTTCGAGCTGTGGTTCACGGTCGGCGCCGTCGCGGCGCTGGTCGGAGCATTCACCCCCCGCTCGCAGCGGCTCGGCGACCTGCTCGCCGGCACCTACTCGGAGCGCACGCGCACCCCTCGACTGGCCGACGCGCAGCTCGGCATCCCACCGGTCCTGGCCGAGTGGGCGGCGGTCGCCGACGTCGCACGCCTGCCGGAACGGCTGTCTCGACGCCTCGCGCAGTTCGCACGCTCGGCGGCCAACATGGAGCCGACGGCGCGTGCGCGGGTCGCGGCATCCCTCGCGCGGGAGACGGCCGTGCACGTCTCACCCGTGCCGGCCGTCGACCACGAGACGTTCCTCATCGGCGTCGCGGCAGTGCGGCGCGAGCGCGAGCTGCGCGCGCTGCGCCTGGAGACCGCCCGCGCCGACGCGCTCGCGGCTCCGGTCTCCGCGCCACCCCGCGGCTTCCCCGAGCGCTGAGCCCGAAGCCCCCTTCCCCCTTCGTTCCTCACCTGTGTAGGCGGAATCGCGGGCGATCTCGCGTGCATGTGACGAACGAACACCAGCGGAGGGGCGGGACCGAGGCTGCGGCCTGACGTGCGATCCGGGGCTCAGGGGTGAGGTCGGCACTGCGGGTGTCGGCCAGAAGACCAGCAAGCTCGGCCGCGGGACAGATGTCATCTGCAGGCGCTGGTACGGTTGCCGACCCGGTGCGCGCGACGGGTTATCCTGGACCGAGCTCGAGGCAGTAGATGGCCGAGCAAGGCGTAGCGGGGAGGCCTCGCGCAGACTGAAAGGTTCATCGGCACGCGCGATGGCGACACCGCACACACAGACCGTCTCCGCACCAACTCCTGATGCGCCGCGCATTCCGACACTGCGGATCTGGCTCTCCTCTTTCATCCTGTTCTCCGTACTGTCAGGTCTGTGGGCGCTCGCGAGCCCGATCTTCTCCGTCCCGGACGAGAACGCCCACGCCGTGAAGGCGATCGGGCAACTGCAGGGTCAGGTGTTCGGACGCACGGTGGAGGGAGTACGCCACCTCGTCGTGGATCTCGCGCCCGAGGACCAATACACCCAGGACCTTCTCTGCTACGCGACGCACCCCGAAGTCCCCGCTGCTTGCGACGCCGAGCTCGGCGATCCGGGGGGCCAGTTGTGGTTCAACACCTGGGTGGGCACCTACAACCCGCTGTACTACTACATCGTCGGATGGCCGACCGTGTTCCTGGATGGGAACGCCGGGGTCTATGCGATGCGTCTGGTGAGCGCGCTCGTGGGCTCGGCGTTCCTGGCGAGCGCATTTGTCTTCGCCGTCGTGGGGCGCCGCTCCCGGTGGATGCCGCTGGGCGTCGCGTTCGCGGCGGTGCCGATGAACCTGTATCTGATGGGCTCGGTCAATCCGAACGGGCTCGAGATCGCCGGATCCGTCGCCCTGTGGGTAGGTGTGCTGAGACTCTTCGAGACTTTCGACCGCGAGCACGCAGACGCGTCGACTCTGCACCGCGCACCGCTGTGGGCGCTGGTCACGGTGTCTGCGATCGTGGTCGCGAACGTGCGCGCCCTCGGCCCGCTGTGGGTCGTCGTGATTGTCGCGCTCGCCGCGATCACCGCCGGGTGGAAGCCCGTACACCGGCTGTTCACAACCCGCGCGAACTGGGTGTGGCTCGCCGCCATCGCTGCGGGCGCCGTATTCTCGGTCGCGTGGACTCTGGGCGGCGGCTCGCTGTCGGGTCAGGCTCAGTCAGGCGACGCCCCCCTGGTGGGGGCGAGCTTACTCCGCGGCGCCGCGTACATGGTGCGCACGACACCGGACTTCCTTCAGCAAGCGGCGGGATGGTTCGGCTGGTTCGACACCGTGCTCCCCACATGGGCGTACTGGCCGCTCGTGGCGGCTGTCGCGGTGCCCCTGACTCTCGCTCTGAGTGCTCTGCGGCGACGCGCCACGATGGTGATGGCAGTGGTGCTCGCCGCTGCCTTCCTCGTGCCTGTGGTCGTGCAGGCGCGAAGCGTCGCGCAGACGGGCATTATCTGGCAGGGGCGCTACGGCCTGTTCCTCTATCTCGGCGTGCTGATCGTCGCGGCGTGGCTGCTCTCTGGTCGTGACGGGCGGCGCATCGGGCACCTGTCGGTGCGGATCACCGCGATCGCCGCGACGCTCGTCGCGGCGTTCGGGCTGTACGCGTTCTGGTTCGCTCTTGTGCGCTACGTCGTGGGCATGGAAAAGCCGCTCAGCGCTATGTGGCGGGATCCGCAATGGCAACCGCCGCTCGGCTGGCCTGCCCTCACGCTCGTGTTCACGGCGGCATCCGCGGCGTACGTCGTCTTCGTGGTGTGGCTCGCGCGGGGCACCGCGCGGCGCGAGACGGACCCGCAGCCCGACCAGCTTGCTCCCGAGGCGGAGCGCGTCGATGCGCGCGACTGAGCCGCGGATCGCGATCGCGTACGACTGCTTCTTCCCGCTGCAGACCGGAGGCGGCGAGCGCGTCTACCGCCGCATGGCCGAACTGCTCGTCGAGCGTGGCGCGAACGTCACGTACGTGACCCGCTCGGACTGGGAGATGGATGCCGCACCTCGCGCGCCGTTCGACCTGCACGGCGTCTGGCGGGGCGAGATCTACGACGCGAACGGCACCCGCACGACCTCGAGCGCGGTGGCATTCGCGTTCGCGCTGTTCTGCCACTTCGTGCGCCGGCGTGATGCGTACGATGCGGTCGTGGTCGCGGCGCTGCCGGTGCTGAACGTCTTCGCGGTTCGCCTGGCCCTGCTCGGCAGCGGCACGCGGCTGGTCGTGGACTGGCTGGAGATCTGGTCCGCGCGCAAGTGGCGCGCGTACGCGGGCGTGCTCACCGGCACGATCGCCTGGGTGCTCCAGTCACTCGCGATCCGGATCGGCGATGTCGCCACCGTCAACAGCGGATTCACGCGGAACCGGCTGCGGATGTATCGGCCAAGGGCGGAACCCATCGTCCTGGGGCTGGTCGACCTGGTCGGGTCGGAGCCCGAAGCCTCGGTCGTGCCGTCCGCGCCGCCCACGCTGCTGTTTGTGGGGCGCCACATCCCTGACAAGCGGCTCGACGCACTGCCGGGTGCCCTCGCGCACGCACGGCGGGAACTCCCCGAACTCGTCGCGCAGATCGCGGGGCGGGGCCCCGAGACCCAGCGAGTCCGTGCGGCCGCGGCAGCGGCGGGCGTCGCCCATGCCATCGAGTTCGTGGGTCGCATCGACGACGACGATCTGCGCCGCCGGTATCGCGCCGCCGTCGCGCTCGTGAGCCCGTCCGCCCGCGAGGGCTTCGGGCTCGTGGTCGCCGAGGCGGCCGCGGCCGCAACCCCGAGCGTCGTCGTAGCCGGGGACGACAACGCGGCTGCCGAGCTCGTCGAGCCGGGGGTGAACGGCGCGATCGCGGTCGACGCGTCGGCTGCCACGCTCGGCGACGCCATCGTGCGTGTGGTGAGGGCGGGAGAGACCCTGCGTGCGTCGACGCTGGCTTGGTTCGAACGCGAGCGCGTCAAGCGCGGGCTCGGCCGCTCGGTGGACGAGCTGCTGCGGCGGCTCGGGTACTGACGCGGGCTCAGCCCTCGAGCGCGCGCAGGAGCGCCATACGCGTCGCCCGGGCTGTGGCATCCCAGGAGAAGTTTGCGGCGCGTGCGAGACCGGCATCCGCCATCCGCGCGCGCTGTGCGGGGGAATCACGCAACGCCCTGATCGCGGCGGCGATCGCCTCGGCGTCCGCTGGATCGACATAGACCGCCGCGTCGCCCGCGATCTCGTGCACGACTGGGATGTCGGACGCGATGACTGGGCAGCCGCGCGCCATCGCCTCCAGCGGCGGCAGGCCGAATCCCTCGAAGCGCGTCGGGAACACGAGCGCGGTCGCTTGGGCGTAGAGCTCGTCCAGCTCTTCGCGGCTCAGCCACCCACGCAGCTTGACGGATGTCTCCAGCCCGAGGCGTTTCACGATCGGGGCGAGCGGGTCCTCGCCGTGGCTCCCGGTGATCACGAGCGTCGGCCGCTCGTCCGGTGCGATGCGGGCGAGGGCGTCGAGCAGAGTTTCGAAGCCCTTGTGCGGCATCCTGTTGCCTACTGCGAGGAGCAAGTCGTCCCGGCGGGCGGGGCGCTCTCCACTGTCGACAGGTGCTTGCGCCGACCCGGCGAGGGGAGTCACGTCGATGCAGCCGGGAGGGACGCCGAGAAAGCGCACGATGTCATCGCGCGATGCGCCGCTCACGGTGAGGACGCGTCGGGCGGCCCGCGCGGCGCGGCGGATCATCGTGCGCAGCACCCGTGCGTATGGTCCGGGGACGTACTCCGGATGCCGGAACGCGAGCAGATCGTGAATCGTGAGCACGACCGGCACGCGCGAGCGCAGTGGGCCGAAGTTCGCCGGGCAATGCACGAGCGCCGCGCCGTGCGTGCGAGCCGCGCGGGCCACGCCGAACAGCTCGCCGCGTGCCCAGGCGGCGCGGTCATCGCCACAGACGCCCGACGCGATCACTGTTCCCGGGAACCACGACGTGTCAGACGCTGCAAGCTCGCGCGAGACATATCCGACGTACTCAAGTTCGGGGTCGTCGGGCGAGAGCCGCGTGTAGACCTCGCGCGCGTACGACTCCATGCCGCCCTTGGTTCCGGTGAAGAACTGCAGGTCCACGAGGACGCGGCGCCGGGTCATGCCTCGTCCTCGTCGGCGTCGAGGGTGGTGGTCTCGCGGTCGCTCGCGGCGACACGGCGCCTGCGGGCCACCTCGTAGAAGACGGCCGAGAGCAGTTCGGCTAGCAGGAGCCCGACGAACACGGTGGGCAGGCTCTGCAGCGCGAGCCCGAGCGCCGCCAAGGCGAAGGTGAGCGCCGATGAGATCGCACGTAGGCCCGTGAGCAGCCGCACTTCGCCCATGCGACGCAACGCAGTGAAGGGGAGCGTGGTCGCCAGCGACGCGGCGCGCCAGCCACACGCGAGCAGGAGGGGGAGCAGCGTGGCTGACCCCGTCCACGCCGCGCCGAACAGGAATCCGAAAATGCCGGTGAATTCGAGGACGAGCAGCGCGACCACTGCGGCGAGGACCGATGCCGCCGACAGCACGACATCGGCGTGCGAGTGCTCCTTCAGAAGCCGCAGTCGCATAAAGTTCAGCGGGATCGCGAGCAGTCCCGACACCGTCGCGATCGAGGCGAACAGCACAGCGTCGGCCGAGCCGAGAACCGCGAGGATCATCGAATTCAAGAGGGGATACACGACGCCGGTGATGGCCGTGTCGGCGATCACCCAGCCCATCACGGCCGGGTGTGGGCGGCTCGCCCGGTGCTGCACCGGAAGAGAGCGAATGCACGTCGCGACCGCGATGCCGAGCACGAGCGGAATCAGCGCCCACTGCTGGCTCGCGAAGCCGGCGAGCACGCCGATCAGCGCGCCCGCGCCGACCGCGATGGATGCGGCGATCTCACGACGGTCCAGGCGCTCGGCGACCGAGACCCCGCGCCCGACCTCCAAAGCCGCGAGCAGGATCGGCAGGGCGACGGCGAGCAGGACAGCGTTCGGCGGCAAGATCGAGACCACCAGCGCAGTCACGACCGCGATCGCTGCGAGCCACAGTGGGAAGACGACGCGCCGCTCGGTGGCCGCCGAGCTGAGGCGCGACTCCACCACGACGGCGAACGTGAGTTGCCCGGTGAACGTCGCGACCAGCACGGCGACCGCCAGCAGGCCCTGCTCGGGCACCGTGAAGAGGCGGGATGAGATGGAGATCGTCGCAGCTGGGATCACCGCGAGCGACACGCCGCCAAGCAGCGTAATCAGGCTCATCGCCGCACCGCGCAGCCGGACGGGGGCCGGTAGGCCGTCGCCTGCGGGTCCGCCCGCGAGGTCGGTCATCGGGACACCGCCGCACGCGCCGTGCCGATCGTGCGCCCGAGTGCGCCCTCGGCGCGGCCGAGGAACACCCACCCGCCGTCGGCGACGACGTTCGTCGCGCGATGACGGAGGCCGAAGGCCAGCCCTCCACCCACGAACGCGCACCGCCACCACCAAGGGTATGGATGCCTCATCACGACGCGACCGAGACCTCGCCCATATGCGCGTAGCTTGCGGCGACGCTCCGACGTGCTGAGGCCGCGCGCATCGGCCACGCCGCCCACGGCGACATCGTCGGGCAGCCAGCGGAATCGCCCGGCGAGATCGGGCCTGCGCGCGAGAAGGCGCAACAGCAAGTCGGTTGCTTCGCCCGCCTGCCATGGAGTCTGCGCGCCGGTACCGATGCCGGAATCGAATCCGCCGAGCTCGTCGAACACCGTGCGGCGCAACAGTAGGCCCATCTCGATCACGCTCCACACGTTCCAGCGGTCCAGCGGGGTCTCCGGAGCAGGCAGCTTGAACTTCGGGCCGTTCTCGTCGATGACAGTGAGTGCACCGGCGTCCGTGTCGTCCGCGTACTCCCGCAGAGCCGCGATCGATCCGGCGGGGAACCACGTCGTGTCGTTCGGGAAGAGCAGCAGGAACTCGCCCGCGTGGAGGTGCGCGACGCCGGTGTTGCGTCCGAGCGAGGCCCCTCGCTCGGACGTCGTGACGGTGATCGCGAAGTCAGTGCCGCGGTACGCGGCCGCGAGGGCTTCGACTTCGGGTGCGCGCTCCTGCGCGACGATCACGAGGCGGTCGCCAGCCGCGAGCTGGCCGCGAAGGGACCCGAGAAGCCGTTTCAGAGGGTCAATCCGGCCGAGCGTCGTCACCACGAGTCCGAGATCCACCCGCACCATTCTGTACGATGAAGTGCCCACCCGCGCACCGTCAGGAACCCCCCTCGCATGTCAACTTCTACCGAGACGATCGAGCTGTCGATCGTCATGCCGTGCCTCAACGAGGCTGAGACGCTTGCCGTCTGCATCGACAAGGCGCAGGGGTATCTCGCCCGCAGCGGTGTCGTCGGCGAAGTCGTGATCGCCGACAACGGCAGCACCGACGGGTCACAGGAGATCGCGCGCGCCCACGGCGCCCGTGTCGTCGACGTTCCCGCGAAGGGTTACGGCAGCGCGCTCATGGGCGGAATCGACGCCGCGCGTGGGGAGTACGTGATCATGGGCGACGCGGACGACAGCTATGACTTCTCACAGCTGGACCCGTTCGTGGAGCGCCTGCGCGAAGGCGATCAGCTCGTGATGGGCAATCGGTTTCAGGGCGGGATCGCCGAGGGCGCGATGCCGCCGCTGCACAAGTACCTCGGCAACCCGGTGTTGTCGTGGATCGGGCGTGCACTGTTCCGGTCACCGATCGGTGACTTCCACTGCGGACTTCGCGGCTTCAACCGCCGCGCGATCCTGGACCTGCACCTGCAGACGACGGGCATGGAGTTCGCGAGCGAAGTCGTTGTCAAGTCCACACTCGGCGGGCTGCGCGTCTCGGAAGTGCCGACGACGCTGTCCAAGGACGGCCGCAGCCGCCCACCGCACCTGCGCAGCTGGCGGGACGGCTGGCGTCACCTGCGGTTCCTGCTGATCTTCAGCCCGCGGTGGCTTTTCCTGATTCCCGGAGCGGCTGCGTTCTTCCTCGGGCTGCTCGGCACGTTCTTCCTCGCGATCGGCCCGATCGAGATCGGTGGCCTCGGGCTCGACGCGATCAGCCAGGTGTACCTCGCCGCGCTCTGCGTCGTCGGGTATCAGTCGGTGATCTTCGCGATCCTGACCAAGATCTATGCCCAGCACGAGGGCTTCCGCATCCCACGCTCCCGCAACTTCGAGCGCCTCGAGCGGCGCATCAGCCTCGAGAGCGGGGCAGTCGCCGGCCTCGCGCTGTTCCTGATCGGCTTCGCGATCGCGATCTGGCAGTTCGTCGCGTGGGCGGCGCTGGGCTTCGGGTCGCTTGATCTCGCGCCGACGCTGAGGGTCTCGGTCCCTGCCGCGCTCCTGATGATCCTCGGTGCGCAGACGATCATGTCGGGCATGTTCCTCGGCGTCCTGAACGTGGGGCTCAAGCGCCAGAGCTGAGCAGCGGGCGCCCTTGCGCAACCCGGGGGCTCGGCCCGTCTGTCGACCCCTCCTGATGTTTTTCGTCAGGTATGAACGCGAATTCCGCGGCGAGTTCGTGTCGTCTGTGGCGGACGAGCAAGGGAGATGACCCCGCGCGACGAGGCGCGGACGGATGTTGCCTGCCTCAGTAGCGGTAGTGGTCGAGCTTGTAGGGGCCCTCGACCGGCACGCCGATGTAGGCGGCCTGCTCGTCGCTGAGGGTCGTGAGCTGCACGCCCAGCGCGTCGAGGTGCAGGCGCGCGACCTTCTCGTCGAGGTGCTTGGGCAGCGTGTACACGGCGGTCGGGTACTCGTCGCGCTTCGTGAACAGCTCGATCTGCGCGAGCACCTGGTTCGTGAACGATGCGCTCATGACGAACGACGGATGCCCGGTGGCATTGCCCAGATTCAGCAGCCGGCCCTCGCTCAGCACGAGCACGCTGCGCCCGTTCGGAAGCCGCCATTCGTGCACCTGCGGCTTGATCTCGACCTTCTCGACCTCGGGCAGCGCCTCGAGGCCCGCCATGTCGATCTCGTTGTCGAAGTGACCGACGTTGCCGACGATCGCGAGGTGCTTGAGCTTGAGGAGGTCCTCGGTGGTGACGACGTCCTTGTTGCCGGTGCCCGTGATCAGGATGTCGACCTGACCGGCGACGTCGGCGAGGCGCGCGACCTGGTAGCCGTCCATCGCTGCCTGCAGCGCGCAGATCGGGTCGACCTCGCTGACGATGACGCGGGCGCCCTGACCGCGCAGGGCCTCAGCGGCGCCCTTGCCGACGTCGCCGTAGCCGCAGACGAAGGCGACCTTGCCGCCCATCAGCACGTCGGTCGCGCGGTTGATGCCGTCCGGCAGCGAATGACGGATGCCGTACTTGTTGTCGAACTTCGACTTCGTGACCGAGTCGTTGACGTTGATGGCCGGGAAGAGCAGGTCGCCTGCCGCCGCCAGCTCGTACAGCCGGTGGACGCCCGTGGTCGTCTCCTCGGTGACGCCGAGCAGGTCCTCGGCCATCCGCGTGAAGCGCTGCGGGTCGCGCGCGAGGCTGGCGCGCAGCGTGTCGAGGATGATCCGGTACTCGGCGGAGTCGTCGGCGGCGGCATCCGGAACCGCTCCTGCCTTCTCGAACTCGACGCCCTTGTGCACGAGGAGAGTCGCGTCACCGCCGTCGTCGAGGATCATGTTCGGGCCGTCGAAGCCCTCGGCCGACCAGTCGAAGATGCGGTCCGCGAGGCGCCAGTACTCCTCGAGCGTCTCCCCCTTCCACGCGAAAACCGGGACGCCGGCGGGCGCGTCGACCGTTCCCGTCGGACCGACGACGACGGCCGCGGCGGCTTCGTCCTGCGTGGAGAAGATGTTGCAGCTCGCCCAGCGCACCTGCGCGCCCAGCGCGACGAGCGTCTCGATGAGCACGGCGGTCTGCACCGTCATGTGCAGCGAGCCCGCGATGCGCGCGTTCTTCAGCGGCTGCGTCGGGCCGAACTCCTCGCGCAGCGCCATGAGGCCCGGCATCTCGTTCTCGGCGAGACGCAGCTGATGGCGGCCCGCTTCGGCCAGAGAGAGGTCGGCGACTTCGTACTCGAACCCCTCAGTGAGCTCTGAGACGGCAGGGGTGGAAGGCGCGGCGACGGGCGTGTGGGTCGGCATCCGCCCATTCTCCCACGCAGCGACGAGGCGCCGCGCGATCCGCCCTATGCTGGCAGAGATCGAGCAACGGAGCAGGAGGATCGAGCATTCCAGTGATGCCACAGCGAGCGCCTAGGGCTGCAGACGACACGTTCTGGCTGCGGCCGACGTCGTACTGGCTGCCCGCTCACTACCCCGTCTCCGCCTGGTACACGCACGCGCCCTTCGCGGCATGGCTCGTGGACGTTCTGCGTCCGGCAAACGTCGCCGAGCTGGGCACGCACATGGGCTTCTCGTGCTTCGCCTTCGCCGAAGCGGCCGCACGCCTCGGCCACACGATCACCATCAGCGCACTTGACAGCTGGATGGGTGACGACCAGGCCGGGTTCTACGGCGAGGACGTGCTGGAATCGGTTCGTGGCACGGCGGAGCTCGACTACCCGGCCTCCGTCCGACTCGTGCGCGGCTTCTTCAGCGACTCCCGCCCGCGTTTCGCCGACGCGTCCATCGATCTCCTCCACATCGACGGCCGCCATGCGTACGAAGACGTTCTGCAGGACTATGAGCAGTGGCGGAGCGTCGTCCGCGACGGCGGAGTGATCTTGTTCCACGACACCGCCGAACGCGAACGCGGCTTCGGAGTGTGGCGCCTGTGGGATGAGCTGCGCGACGCGAATCCCACGTTCACGTTCAACCATGGCCACGGGCTGGGCGTGCTCGGCGTGGGCGACGTGCGCAACGATGACCTCCGCAAGCTCTTCGCCGCGGACGACGGGACGGCTGATCGCATCCGTGACGACTTCGCCAGCCTCGGCGCGGAAGTCGCGCATCGGGCAGAGCTCGACACCCTGCCGGAGGAGCTTCGCCACGCCCGTCTTCACGCGACCCAGCTCCTGGACAAAGTGGCCTGGTTGGAGGGCGAGAACGAGCACCTCCGAAGCGCCGTCGCCGCGCGCGACCAGCGGATCGGCGCCCTCGAATCGAGCACCAGCTGGAGGGTCACAGCGCCCCTGCGTGCCGTGCGGCGGGTGGTGCCGCACCGGGGCGAGTCGACGCCCGATCGTTGACGAGCGGCCGGGGATCGAGCCCTCCGCTCAGGCGCGGAGGGTCTCGTGCCGCACGACCACCCAGCCCTTGGGTACCGACAGGCGGTCGGTGTGGATCGCGCACAGGTCGTGCGCGTGAGGATCGCCCCCGGCGCCGAGCGGACCGAGTGCCGCCATCTGGTCGCCGTAGTCGTAGGTGAGCGTCGACACCGCCTCACGGGCGCAGCCGACCTTGGAGCAGACTCTCTCGCGCATCGGGTCGACGCTACCGCGCCCCCGACCCATGCGGACGGATGCCGCGCCGCGGCGTCTCCGCCCCGTCAGCATCGGGCAGCGCGCAAGCCGCGACATCGTGGGAGAGGAGCCTGTCCCTCACCCCGCCCTAGGATGGGCATATGGCGTGGCGGCGTACCCGGACGAGCGAGCGCGCGCAGCCGCGCGCGTCTCGCCATGGCCGACACGGCCGCGAGGGCCGGAGCCCGGTGGTGCGTCCTCCCCTCCCGCCGCTGGACACCCGCGTCGACCGCTTCGACCTGTCCGTCGGCACCGCGGCGGAGTTCCTCCGCTCGGCCTGGCCCGAGCTCCGCGACGTGCGGTTCGAGGTCGCCGACATGCCGGCGGCGACCGACGACGACGGCATCCCTCGATGGACGGTGCTGCCCGACGCGGGCCGCATCATCCTGTATCGCCTGCCGATCGAGCGGCTCAGCCATCTGCACCGCGACGACGAGCTGCATCGGCGCATGCTCGTCGAGGGCGCCGTCTTCCGGGCCGCGGCGGAGTATCTGGACCGCGACCCGTGGGACCTCGGTCCGGAGCGCTTCCGCTACTTCTGACGCGTTTCGGATCAATGCGATCGCCGGCGAGCGTTGATGCGGGGCGGATCAAGGTTGAGCGAGCGAAGCGAGTCGAAACCCCCTACCGTGGGGCACCAGAAGGCTCGACTCAGGGGTAGACGAGGACCTCGGAGGTCGCGACGTCCGCCGGCCACACCGGCACGCCCGCCAGCGCGCCGTCTCCCGCGAAGGACAGGCCGGCGCGCACGGGGGCCTCGGGCTCGAACCGGTACACCGTGCGCGCGGCCAGTCGCACGGCGACGGACCCGTTCGCCGGGATCGTGAGATCGAGCGGGGATCCGCCGTCGACCGGCGCGACGGCGACCGCGACCGGTTCGTTCGACGGATTCACCACCGAGAGCGACGGAGTCGGTCCTCCGGGCGTCGCGAAGAGGGATGCCACCGCCACCTCGGGCGCCGGGGTGTACCACGCGAAGTCGTCGCCCTCGTCGACACCGGTCGCCTGCCAGACCGCCGCCACGAGGGGTTCGTCCGCATCGATCGTCACCGTGTACGAGCCGGCGGTCAGGCTGTCCAGCGCCAGCTCGAGCGGTTTGCCGGCCTCGAGCGCCACCTCCTGCGGCTCGCGCACCGGTTCGCGGCCGCCGACCGTGGTGACGGTCACCCGTGCGGTCGCGGGCGCAGCGGGCGCCAGCATCCGCAGCACGGTCACCTCGTCGGCCGCGCCGTCCGCGGCTGTCGCGCGCGTCACGGTGATGCCGGTGATGACCTCTGTCGTCTCGGCATGCGCGACAGGACCGACCTGGTCGACGCCGCCCGGCGTGAGCGTGCGCGTGATGCTCGCCTGGAGGGACGCCCGGATCGGCGCGCCGACAGCCGACACGCGCACCACGGGCGTCTCTTCGCCCAGCGCGATGCCCGCCAGGGGCACGACGCGCTGGGTGCCGGGCGGGACGACGAGGTCGACGCCGCCGGGAGGGGTCTGCGGCCCCGCGGCCCCGTAGACGGTCAGCTGCACCGTCGCCGGAACGGTGCCCGGGTTCGCGAGCAGCACGAGGTCGGCCGCGCCGGTGGCCCCGGACCCGCCGACGAGCCACGAGTCCAGCAGTGGCGGCCGGCATGCCGAGGCGGCGAAGCCGGAGAGGTCGTCGGCCGACGCGGTCGCCGCGCCCGTGGCTGCCACGTCGACCGCCTGGCCGTCGAGCGGCGGAGCCGTGTAGGCCAGCGGGCCGGGTCCGACGTCGGTGGTCTCCAGACGCTGCTCCGCAGGCCGTTCGCCGTCTGCCACCCCGACGACGACCGATTGCGGCGCGACCACGGTGATGGCGTCGGCGGCCGCCGGATTGCGGCCGATCGACAGCAGCCCGCCGTCGCACGCGATCACGGACGCCGCGGGCGCCGGTGTGGCCCGCACGCTCAGCGGCTCGCGCGCGACCGTCGGCCACGGCACCGAGACGGCGGTGACGACGGCGACCACGGCGACGATCGACACGGCCGTGCCGATCAGCAGGCGGGCGCTCGTCGTCGCCCAGCGGAACACCCGTCGGTCGCTCATCGACCCTCCTGCCAGTGAGGTCCCACCACGCGTGGGGTGCGGCGCGCCTCGCGGATCGACGTCGCCGTCGGCAGCGCGAGGAGCAGGGCGATCCCGAGGATGGCGAACTGCCCGAACGCGATCCACCGCGCGAGGGCGGAGACGGATGCCGCTTCCGCCGGACGCGGTGCGATCTCATCGACGACGCGCCAGAGCGCTCCCTTGGCGGTGTCGCCCACGACGACGAGCGTGTCGCGCTGGCCGAGCGCCGTCATGGCAGACAGCCGCATCGTCCGCGCGCCATCGGTCTCGGGCGGTGTCGACGGCGCCAGCAGGATGAACCCGATGCCCCGGTCGGCGAGCTCGGCGACGACATCCTCCGAGGAGGGGATGACGAGATCGGCGGCGAGGGCCGCCAGCTCCTCGTCCTGAGAACTCGCCTGAGTGCGGGTCGACAGCAGCGTGGTCTGACCGCCGACGGTCTCGCTCGCACCCCAGACCACCTGGGCAGCGACACCGGCGTCGGCCTGCGGAGTGAGCACGATGGTTCCGACATCCGGGTCGTCGCGCCCCTCGGCCGCGACGAAGGCGGGAAGCGTGCTGGCGGGACCGTTGGCGATCGTCGCGGTGCCGCGGGTGAAGGCGGTGAGCGACGGCACGGCGAGCATCACGGCCGCGGCGAAGACGAGCGTGGCCGCCAGCCCGCGCGCCAGCGCGACACGCGGGGCGAGACCGGCATCCAGGGCAACCAGCGCCCCTCCGAGCGCGCCGAGCCATGCGAGGCTCAGCCCGGTGCCGGGCCACAGCGCAACGGTGAGCGACTGGACGAACGACACCGACACCCCGACCGCGGCGAACGCCGTGCCGAGGCCGAGCGCGGTCACTGCGAGCAGCACGATGCCGGCGGCCCAGCGCTGCGTCAACGGCGCCGCGAGGGCGAGCAGGGCCAGCGGCACGCTGAGCAGGGGCACCCACCAGGTCGGCCCGTCCGGCAGCAGAGTCGCCCACCCGGCAAGATCCGAGGTCGGGATGCCGGCTGCCAGGAGCGCGCGGCCCGCGGCGTCGGCCGCGACCTGCGGTCCTGCCCAGGGCACACCCGGGTCGGCGACGAGTCCCCACGCGCGTCCGTGGGTCAGCGCGTTCCAGACGAGCGGGAGTGCGAGGGCGAGCGACGGCACGAGCGTCCACACCAGACGTGCCACGCCGCGACCCGCACGGAGGACGATGCCGAGCACGACGGCGCCGAACCACAACACCGCCATCGCGGGCGCCAGGGATGGCGCTGCCGCCAGCACGGCGGCAAGCAGCAGCGAGGCCGCCCCCGCCCCTGCCCACGACCGATGCGCGACCGCACCCGCATAGAACAGCCACGGCAGCAGCAGGTGAACGAGCACTCCGGTGGGCCGCCCCTGGGTGAGCGCGACGAGGAGCGTCGGCGACAGCGCCCACACCGCACCGCCGAGCAGCCGCAGGCTGGCCCGTTCGGTCACCCGCGTAGCCGCGAACCAGCCGCCGAGCGCGGCGAGCGGCAGCGCGAGGATCCACAGCAGCACGAGCGCCCGCGACGGCGCCCACGGCCAGAGCGAGCCGAGCACCGCGGTCACGGCTGCGAACGGATCCGCCGGCCCGATCGTGTCGAGTCCGAGCGCTCGCTGTCCGTACGCGGCGTCATCCCACAGCTGACCGACGGTGTTCGCGAGGGGCTGGAGCGCTCCCCCGCCCAGCACCGGCCATGCCAGCAGCGCGGGGAAGGCGGCGACAGAGACGGCGAGCGCGGCGAGCACCAGCCAGGCAGCCCCACCGGCGAAGAACCTCAGGTCGCTGCGCCGATGGCCGCCGATCGCGACCTCGGGGTCGTCGTCGAGACGTTCGCGGAGTTCGGCCTGCGTCGTGCGCAGCGGCGCCACCTGCGCCCACGACGCCGTGCGTGCGCGCGCGATGCGGCGACGTGCGCGCCATACCGGCACGATCCCGACGAACGCCACGGCCGCCGCGCCCCACTCGGAGGCGATGCGACCCGGTTGCTTGCGGACGAGATCCACGACGGTGCGCCAGAGCGCGAGCGGCAGCACGGACAGCCAATGCAGCGGCGTCGCGACGGTCGGCGCGTACGCCAGCCGTCGGCGCAGCTGCGCCACGCGCTCGGCATAGACCGCGCGACGTCGGCGCTGCGGGGTCAGCGGCACCGGCAGACCGGCGACGCCGTCCCCTGCCGTGGCGACGAGTGCTGCCGGGACCAGCGACACGCGGCCCCCGGCCAGTCGCGCCCTCACCCCGAGGTCGAGTCCCTCGTCGGCGCCTGCGAGGCCGCGGTCGAGGCCGCCGAGCCGGTCCCAGGCATCGGAGCGGACCAGGATGCCGCGCACGTCGGCACCGAGCACGTCCTCCTGCGCGTCGTGCTGCCCCTGATCGAGCTCGCCGTCGGCGAGGCCTACCGTGCGGCCGACCCGGGTCATGCTCACGCCGAGCGAGACGATCTCGGAACGGTCGTCCCAGCGCACGAGCTTGGGCGCCACGAAGGCGACCGACGGCGACAGCTCGAGGGCTCCGGCCAGCCGGGCGAGCGCGTCGGGCTCCGGCGCCGTATCCTGCGCCAGCAGCCAGAGCGCGTCGCCATCGACGTTCTCGCCGCGGCGCGGCGACACGAGCGCCGTCGCCGCCGCGAAACCGGTGGATGCCGGAGCCTTCACGACGGACTCGGCGCCTGCGGCATCCACGATCTCGAAGAGGTGGTCGTCACCGCCGCAGACCACGATCGTGAGAACGTCGACCGGACGCGTCTGCTCGGCGAGCGCCGCGAGAGTGCGTCGCAGGTGGAATGCGGCCGGCGTGCGACCGTCGGGACGGACCACGAGAACCGCGTGTATCCGGTTCGACGCGGAGGCGCGCGTCAGCGCGGACTCCGAGGGGCCGGAGCTCGCGAAGGCAGCGTTCGAGGTGACACCGTCCGACGACGGACTGGTCGGCGGCACAGGGGTCGGCGAAACGGTGGGCATGTCCTGGTCAGCCTAGGTCGCGCTCCATCGCCAGCTCGGGCGAACGCGCCGGGTCGGCCGGATCGAACCGGCCGACCGGCGTGCGTTTCAGCCCGCTCGACGCTTCAGCTTGCGACGTTCGCGCTCGCTGAGACCGCCCCAGATACCGAATCGCTCGTCGTTCTGCAGCGCATAGTCGAGGCATTCGCCTCGCACGTCGCACGACGTGCAGATGCGCTTCGCATCACGCGTGGAGCCGCCCTTCTCGGGGAAGAACGCCTCCGGATCGGTCTGCGCACATAGTGCGTCGGTCTGCCATGCGAGCGGATTGTCCTCTTCCGCGTCGATGTTGCGGCGAACCCCCGGTACCCCCAGTTGAACCGGATCGACGAACCAGTCGTCGGGAACGCCGGAACGGTATTGAGAAACCGTCATGTCGTTCTCACCCCCCGTGATCCTGCTCCACGCTGGTGCGTGTACGGATAATTACACCTGTGTAGTTCGCCGAGGTCAAGTCGCAGATAGTAAACGCTCAACCGCCTCTTGAACCTTCACGACGCGCCGACGGCGTGTCGCGCTGTGATAACGGTCCGATGAGAAAGCGATGAGCCCGCGGTTCAGCGTCCCGGAAGGGCGATGAAGAGCTCTCCTTCACCTGCCACGCGGACCCCGCCTTCGTCCGGGGTCACGAGCACGGCGGCCCCGGGAACGAGGGCCGACGCCGCCCCCGACGCGAGCCCGACGACCTCGAGTGACCCGCCGGTGGCGACCGCGATCGCCGGTCCCGCCAGCGGCACCTCGACCCCCTCCCGCGTCGGGGCGACGGCGAGCAGGGCGAAGTCCGAGACGGGCACGTCGTACTGGCCGATGCCGTCCCCGAGCGCACGCGCCCGGATCACCGGCGGCAGCCCCGGCGTCGGGTCGAGCACGCTCACGAGCTCGGCCGCGTCGACGTGCTTCGGCGTCAGACCACCGCGGAGCACGTTGTCGCTCGCCGCCATCAGCTCCACACCCAGACCGTCGAGGTAGGCGTGCAGGACGCCGGCCGGCACGAAGAGTCCTTCGCCGCGTCGCAGGGTCACGAGGTTCATCAGCAGGGCCACGACGATGCCGGGGTCGCCGGGGAAGGCGGCATCCAGCGTGCGCGCGAGTTCCAGCTCGGCGGAGAACTCGTCGGACTCGGCCGAGACCGCGGCGGCGATGACGTCGCGCGCGACGTCCGCCCCGTCCGAGAGCAGCCAGCCGATGACGGTAGACGGTGAGGAATCCTCGGCTTCGAGACGCTCCGCGAGGGGTGCGGCAGCGGGGCCGAGCGCGGCGACGAGGCGGCGCGTGGCTTCGAGTTCGCGGAGGCCCGCGAGCGCCCGGAACGTGTCGCTGAGCGCCACGATCAGCTCGGGCTTGTGATTGGCGTCTCGGTAGGTGCGCTCGGCGGCGTCGCGCGGGATCCCGGCGGCCTCCTCACGCGCGAAGCCCGCCTCGGCCTGCGCCTTCGACGGGTGGGCCTGGATGGAGAGAGCGGATGCCGCCGCCAGCAGCTTCAGCAGGTACGGCAGCGGCGCATCGATACCGGCCGCGGCCCCTTCTTCGGCGACCCACCGGTCGAGCGTGCGGCCGTCGGGCGTCTCGGACGGGTCGCCCGGGTGATCCCCGAACCACACCTCCGCCTCAGCGCGGCCGGACGCCCCGCGTCCCTCGAGTTCGGCGAGCAGGGAGAGCGAGCCCCACGCGTAGTCACGGGGGTCGTTGGCAAGCGGGATCAGCACCCGAACAGCCTAGCGACGCGGCCGTCGCAGACCCCGCCCGCGCCCCCGCTGATCGCGCAGGGCGCCGGGGTACGCTGTGAGGCGATGGCCGTCCACTCCAAGCACCCGGCGTCGGCGCCGCCGGGCCCGCCGGTCCGCGAGAAGACCGGGCACCTCATGCTGCGCGGCTGGTGCATCTTCGTGCTCTTCATGGCGCTGTCGGGCACCGCCTGGGTGCACGCATTCGGCGAGCTCACCGCCACCGTCATCACGATTGCCGGCGGTGTGCTGTCGGCCGTGCTGTGGATCGTCCTGCGCCCACCCGTCCAGTGGCGCCGCCTGCCGTGGTTCGTCGTCGCCTACGTCGTGTGGGCGACGCTCTCGCTCGCATGGTCGGCCTGGCCGCAGGCGACCGCGCTCACGCTGCTGCTCCTGTACATCACCAGCCTGCAGGCGCTGTTCATCGGCAGCGTGCTCACCTGGCGGGAGCTCGTGCGCGCCATCGCCTCGGCGCTCAAGTGGGTCCTGGCACTGTCGATCCTCTTCGAGCTGTGGGTCGCCGTCTTCATCGGCGAGCCGGTCCTGCCGGGATTCGTGGTCGAGAAGGCCGACGACCCGATCGAGTACTGGTCGCGCAACAACCTGTTCGACTTCCCCGGGCGCCTCCAGGGCATCATGGGCAACGCGAACCTGCTCGCCCCGGTCGCCCTGCTCGCGATCGTCGTCTTCGCGATCCGCCTCGCATCGGGTGCGCCGCGCCGCACGTTCCTATGGATCTGGATGGCGCTGTCGGCCTACCTCTTCATCCGCGCATCGTCGGCGACCGCGTATCTCGCGGCCGCCGCCGTCGCCGTTGTGCTCGTCACAGTGCTCCTCATGCGGCGCGCGACCAGGCCGGGCGAGCGCACCAAGTACTACGTCGCGTACGCCGCGGTCGGGATCGGCGGCCTCCTCGGGCTGTGGCTGCTGCGGGACGCGATCTTCACCGCCCTCGGCCGCAGCGCCGACCTCACCGGTCGGGAGGGCATCTGGGAGGCCGTGCTGGCTCGCGCCGCGGAACGCCCGTGGGTCGGCTGGGGCTACGCGACCCCGTGGGTGCCTTCGGATCCGGCGTTCGACGAGTGGATCATCGACCACGGCCAGACCGTGATGCAGGCGCACAACATGTGGGTCGATGTCGCGATGCAGCTGGGCATCATCGGCGTCGTGCTCCTCGCAGTCCTCTACTTCGCCTTCGTGTGGCGGGCATGGTTCTTCGCCGTCGACCGGCCGCGCTGGGATCTCCGCGCCGACCGCCCCTACTCGCCGCTGACGCTCCTCCCCACGCTCGTGGGCGCGATCCTGCTCGTGCAGGGTCTCGCCGAGTCCACACCCCTCCTGCTGTGGGGCTGGCTCTTCGTCGTCATGCTCGGCGCGAAGATCAAGCAGTCGCCGCACGTCGGCGTCGGCCCCGCCGAGCAGAGTGCCGCGATCGAGCGCGGCGACCCCGTCGAACTGGGCGAGTCTGCGGGCGCGCGGCTCCCGGCACAGCGACCCGCTCGGCGCGCGTCGGGCACCGAGTCGAGCGTGGTCGCCGCGGGCGACCCGGCAGGGTCCGGCGCGTGACCGATACGCCGCGGTCCGCGTCGCCCGGGTGGCTGGGCGCCTTGCTGGACTCGGCGGCCTTCGCCCGCGCCTTCACCCTCGTCGTCTTCGCCACCGTCTTCTCGGCATTCGCGATCGAGCGGATCGCCGGACACGTCACCTACGTGACCATCGTGGCCGGGCTCTGCATCCTGGGTCTGGCGGTCATGGTGGCGCGCCGGCGCGAGATCTCGCTGCTGCGGCTGGTGCCGACGACGGTGCTGATCTTCATCGGGTGGGCCTTCGCCAGCATCTTCTGGAGCAGCGACACGAGCGCGTCGTTCTGGAGCTGGGTGTCGATGGCCGCGCTGGCGTTCCTCGCCGTCGTCATCGGGCACGTGCGCGACACGCTGCAGACCGTCCGCGCGCTGGGTGACGTGCTGCGGGTGCTGCTCAGCGCCTCCCTCGCACTCGAGGTGCTGTCGGGCGTCCTCCTCGACCTGCCTTTCACCTTTCTCGGCATCCAGGGCAACATCGCCCAGCTGGGTCCGGTGCAGGGCATCTTCGGCACACGCAACCTGCTGGGCTTCGTCGCCGTCATCGCGCTCATCACCTTCCTCATCGAGTACCGCACCCAGTCGGTCCGCCCCGGTGTCTCGGTGGCCTCCGTCGTGCTCGCCGGGGGCCTGGCTGCGCTCAGCGACTCCCCCACCGTGGTCGTGCTCGCGCTCGGCGTCGGGCTCGCCGTCGGAGCCCTCGCCCTCGTACGGCACGCGCGGCCCGAACGCCGCGCCGGACTGCAGCTCGCACTGGGGGCGCTGGTCGTCATCGGGGTGTTCGTGGGCTATGCGGCGCGGCATCCGATCATCGCGCTGCTCGGCGCCGGCACCGACTTCTCGGTGCGCGTCGAGCTGTGGAACTTCATGGTCGACATCCTCCGCCAGAAGCCCGTGCAGGGCTTCGGCTGGTTCGGCGTCTGGGACCAGAAGGAGTACCCGTTCAACGCGATCAACTTCTGGCTCGACACGAAGCACGCCACGGGCCTCAACGCCTACTTCGACGTCGCGCTGCAGCTCGGCTGGGTCGGCCTGGTGCTGTTCCTTGCGCTGGCTGCGCTGGCGCTGGCGCGTTCATGGCTCGTCGCCGGCGAGCGCCGCTCGGTCGTCTACGCCTGGACGCCGCTCATCCTCGTCACCCTCCTCATCGACTCGATGTTCGAGAGCTTCGCGCTGACGGGGCTCGGTTGGCTGATGCTCGTGCTGTGCGCCGTGAGAGCGGGCCAGTCGCGTTCGTGGCGCGAGAGCCTCCGCGGCGGAACGGATGCCGGAGACGGCGGCGCAGCGGAGGAGTCGGGGCTGCCTCACGCCCAGGGAGAGCAAGGGACGGCAGGGTAGGCTTCTCTCCGGCCCGACGTCTCGGCGCCAGCCACCTCTTTTCGGAGATCAGCCCTGTGACCCACGATTCGTCCGCCTCCGCGCAGTTCGATCCGACCACCGCAACGATCGCCGTCGTGACCTACAACCGCTCGGGACTTCTCACCCGCCTGCTGACGAGCATCACCGAGATGGACCCGAAGCCCGGTCACATCGTCGTGATCGACAACGCGTCGACCGACGACACGACCGACGTCGTCGAGTCGTTCCGTGAGCGCCTCGAGCCCGCGACCCTCGTGTACCGCCGCATGGAGACCAACACAGGCGGCTCCGGCGGGTTCAGCGAGGGAATGCGCGTGGCCTACGAACTCGGCTCCCAGTGGATCTGGCTGATGGACGACGACGTCGAGGTGCTCCCCGACGGGCTCGCGAAGATGGGCAAGTGGACGCCCCGGTTCAAGAGCATCCAGGGCCGCCGGTACGACTACGACGGCAGCGCTTTCTATTGGCAGTACCGTGTCGCCGAGCCGCTGGCCATCCCGATTCCCTTCGCTCCCGCGGAGTTCGACGAGTCCGGCTACAAGCCAATGAACTCGGGATGCTTCGAGGGGATGTTCATCCACCGCGACATCGTTCAGCAGATCGGGCTGCCCGACCCACGTTTCTTCATCTACTGGGACGACCAGATGTACGGCTGGCTCGCCTCGCGCAAGACGAAGTCGGTGATCGTCGACGAGTTCGTGCTCCGCCGCACGCGCGAGATCAAGCAGTGGGACATGGGCATCCGCCACATGAATGCTTCCAGCAACGCCTATCGCTACTACATCATGCGCAACCGGGCATACATCAAGAAGTACTACCGCACGCTCGGCGTCTTTAACCCGGTGCTGTTCGGGGTGGGCACGAGCCTCACGTTCGGCAAGGAGCTGATCCGCCTGCTGTTCGTCGAGCGCACGGTGCGAGGGACGTCCAACCTCTTCCGCGGTTTGCGTGACGGACGGAAGATCGCGAAGGATGCCTCGTGGCAGCCGATGCCGCCGCTTCAAGCGGCGACTGCGCAGGCCTGACGCTCAGGAGCCGGTCGGGTAATCGGCGTTGTAGCGGTCTAGCACCTCGTTGATCGAGGCATCCATCGCCAGTCGATGCTTGTCGAGATACAGACCGCGCGTGCAGAAACGGCGCAGGTCGCGCTCACTGTGCGACACGAAGAACAGCGTGCGCCCATCGGCCAGCAGCTCGTCGATGCGCCGGTAGCACTTCTCGCGGAACGCCTTGTCGCCCACGGCCAGCACCTCGTCGACCAGCAGAATCGGTTCCTCGAGTTGCGACACGACGGCGAACGCCAGCCGCACCTTCATGCCATTGCTGAGATGTTTGTAGGGGGTGTCGATGAAGTCCTCGAGCTCGGCGAAGTCGATGATGCCGTCGAAGCGGCGTGAGACCTCTGCCTTCGACATCCCATGCAGTCCGGAGGTGAGGCGGACATTCTCGCGCACAGTGAGGTCGCCGACGAACCCGCCGGTGATCTCGATCAGTGGCGCCACCCCCCCGTTGACGGACACGGTTCCTTCGTCGGCGAGAAGGACGCCTGCCACGAGCTTGAGGAGCGTCGATTTGCCCTGCCCATTGCGGCCGACGACGCCGATCGACTCGCCCGGCCTCACGTCGAAGCTGACATCTCGCAGCGCCCAGAACTCCCCGGGCTTCGAGCGTCGAGATGAGTCGGAGAACAGGTCCTTGATGCTGCGGCGCCCCCGCCGATTCCGCCGGAAGCGGACGCCGAGGCCCTGCACCTCGATCGCCAGACCGGATGCCGTCATCACAGCTCCTTCAGCACGGGACGCTCGAGCCGCCGGAAGACGAAGATCCCGAGGGCGAGAAACAGGAAGGACATGACCGCGCCCATGCCGATGACCCACGGATCCCATTCCTCAGCGAAGAATCCGACCCGGTAGAGGGCGAAGATGCCGGACAGCGGGTTGAAGGCGGCGAGCGTCTCGAACGCACCCGGCAGATCCTCGACGCCGTAGATCACCGGCGACGCGTAGAACAGTGCGCGCAGGATGAGCTTCGTGGTGCGCTCGAGATCGCTCCAGATGACGCACAGCGGGGCGACGAGGAGGCCGAGGCCCACAAGGAGCACCGCCTGCAGCGCGATCGCGACGGGGATCCAGAGGAGCCCCCAGTTGAGTTGCGCGGGGTGCTCCGAGAAGAACGAGAGCACGACGAACAGAGCCAGAACCGGCAGCGAGCACAGGAACTCGATGCCCTTGCTGAGCACGATCCGGTTGACCCAGATCGACCGGGGAATCGCGGTCGACCGCACGAGGCGGGCATCCTTGTTGAACGCGCGCGTGAAGTCCGACACCGTGGAGTTGAACCAGACCCACGGCAGCAGCGCGGTGATGAGGAACACGATGTACGGCTCGTGACCTACCGTGCGCTGGAACACCTGGGTGAACACGAACCAGTAGATCGCGCTCATGACGAGCGGGTCGAGGATCGACCACAGGTACCCGAGTGCGCTCGTGGCGTAGCGCACCTTGAGGTCGCGCGCCGACAGCAGCCACAGCGAGTGGAGGTAGCGCCGGGGCGATCCGGGGGCGCCGACGGCGGCAGTGCTCACGATGTCGAGTCTACGAGCACCCGCCGGACTCGGATGACACGCGCCGCGGGGCCGTCACTGCTCGTCGCTGTCACGACGTCGGTCGCTGCATCACCTCGGCGCCTGCTCCGCCGATCGGCGTGACCTCCCGCGTCCAGCCGAGCTCCTCGAGGGCAGAGACGGTCTCGGGACGGGTCGGACTGACCACGATGAAGTCCGACGCGTACTCGTCCGCGATCTCGACCAGTCGGTCCGCGGAGAGGTCGTCGTAGAGCAGTGGCCCGGGTGCGACGCACTGCTTGTAGCCGCCCAGATCTTCAAGACGCTCCTGCCACTGATCCCACGCCTCCCCTCCGTAGGGGACGTCCTTGCAGTCGGCGATCACCGCACGCTGTGTCACGAGCTTCACCCACTCGAACCGCGGCGAGGCGACCAGCACTTCGCCCTCGGGTACCGACGAGCGGACCTCCTCGCCCCACTGTCGGAGGCTCGGGTCCGCGATGAACGCGTAGTTGGGCGTCCTCAGCGCCAGGCCGCCTCCGACAGCTGTCACCACCAGCACCAGGAGGCCGGCGACGAGCACCGACGAGCCGGAGCGCCGGGCGATGTCGGTCTCGCGCCAGGTCTTCACCAGGAACCAGCAGACCGGTACGAGCAGCGCAAGCCCCATCAGCACCAGTCGGGTGCCCATGACCGTCGGAAAGCCTGGCGCTGTCAGGAACAGGATCCACCCGATGCCCCAGGCTCCGAGCAGCAGACCCAGCCGACCGCCCCGCACTTTGACCAGAAGCGGGGCCAGCGCACCCCAGACGATGAACGGGACCAGCACCGCGCCGAGCCGGTACACGTTGACGCCCTGCGCCAAGGTGCCGAGGAACGGAATACGCAGTGCATCGGAGAGGAACCCGCCCGCATAGCCCAGAATCGCCAGCCCGACCGTCGAGTACCAGATCCACCGCTTCGACGCCGGGATCACCAGCGCGCTGAGCGCCGCCAGGATGATCATCCCCACCGCTGACGCGAGTTCGTACGGGGTCCACAGGTGGGCGGCGCAGTGGTACGGGATCACCTCGTCGCAGATCCGCACGAAATCCGCGAGATTCGAGGCGACGGGCCGCAGCACGAGCCCGAAGACGACGACCGCACCGGTCAACGCGATCGCGCCCGCGAGGAACCAGTCGACCTTGCGGGTTTTCACCGTCTCGGCGAGCAGCATCGCCGCGAGGAGAACAATGGTGATGGAGCCCTGTTGCACGTGCACGACCGCGATCAGCGGTGCGAGCACGACCACGAGCATCCGTCGCTCGGTCAGCATCCCCGCGAGCAGCAGGTAGATCAGGTTCGCCGACTGCACCGCCGGCAGCGCCTGCGCGATCATCCCCGAGCCCGTGCCTCCGATCATCCAAGGCGTCACCGCGGCGATCATCGTGACGCCGAGCGCGACGGGCCACGCCGCAGCGGGGAAGAACCGGTAGGAGAGCATCGCCGTGGCGACGCCGAATGCCAGAAGCCCGACCGCCCAGAACGCGGCGTAGACGAAAGACAGGACGCCGAGGCTCTCGCCCGCGTAGGTCAGCACGTCGAAGAACCAGTGCGGCTGCGGCGAGACCTGCATGAACCAGTCGTTCTCGAACGCACCGGGGTGAGCCCAGCTGATGCCCTCCGTGGACAGGACGAAGTGGTCGCCCCAGCCGGAGAAGTAGCCGGACCCGATCGTGCCCCACTCCTGAAGGACGCCGAGAATCGCAGCGAGGACGAGCGGCAGGGCGATCACGGGGGCGTTCAGGCCCAGGCTGCCACGGCGGCCGCCGTCAGAACTCTGGGGCGCGGCATCCCGCGATTCGATCGTCTCGAGGTGCTGCTGCGTCTGCACTCGGGCTCCTAGGTTGGGCGAACTCATGTCACTGGGTGTGCTGGCGACGCCGGCGTCGACCGGGGCCTCCTGCGGGATCACACCGAGGCGGGGGCGGGCAGGGGCGCGAGATCCTCGGCGGCCGGCTGGTCCGACGCGAAATCGGGCTCCTCCAGCGGCGCGCGCGTCCACACCTCGTTGGCGTAGTCGTCCTTGTAGATCGCCAGGCGCATGAAGCCGACCACCGAGTGCCAGGCATCCGACATGCGGAACCTGCTTGAGCCGGTCTCGTGGGCATCGCTCAATGACACCGGCACTTCGCGGACCACCACGGCCTGCTGCTCGGCGGCGAGCACCAGTTCCGTCGTCCACATCAGGCCCGTCTCCCGCGACAGGAGGGAGAACGACCGCGCCCAGTCTCCGTCGACCCAGATGGTCCCCTGGCTGTCGCCGACCTTCGACTGGAGCAGCGCCGCCCGCAGGAATCGGAAGATCCGCGACTGGATCACCCGTCGCCGACTGCGAATCACGTTGGAGTCGGGGTGCGCCTTGGAACCGATCGCCACGACAGTGTCGGCGTCGAGGCGCGTGAAGCCGTCGTAGTCGGTGAACCCGAACGGCAGATCGTCCGCAGTGAGAAGGAGCCATTGGCCGGTGCTCGCGAGGACACCGCTGCGCAGCGCCTCACCGAGCCCGGGCGCAGAGTGAAGCACCCGCAGCGTCGGGGCTTCCCGCCACTCGGCGAGCAGCCGTTCCAGGATGAGCGCGGTGTCGTCGGTCGAGCCGTTCTCTACGACGATGATCTCGTCGCCGGCTCTGAGCCTCTCAGCAGCCAGAGTGCGGATGGTTCCCTCGATCACCTCGGCGCCGTTGCGCGTGGGCACGATGACGCTCGTATGCGACCGCTCGTCGGTGGGAGCCAAGTGAAGATGCTCCGGCATCCGCCCGCTGAGACGGCTGCGCTCCATCGACCGCACATGCGACGGCATCGACGTCACCGACCAGACCAGCGCCCCGAGCGACACCGCGACCAGCAGCCCGAGCGCTGCGGTGACCTCCGTGTAGTGGTAGAGGTCGGTCATGACCAGCACCGGGGACAGCAGACCGATGAGGAGCGTCGGCCCGGCGATGGCGATCGACGCGCCGAGCAGGCGGCGCTGCGGTACTCGACGGGTGAGGGCGATCGTGAATGCCACGACGATGAAGGCGATCATGGCGCCGAACTGCTTGACCACGAAGAGCGCCTTCGAGAGGTAGAGCCCCGTCGCCTCCAGCGGGTCGGACCCGATCGCCTCGAAGTAGAGGTCGCGCATGATCTCGTCGTACTCGACGCTTCCGACCACCGCGTTAGGGTCGACCGCAGCCGCCTGCTGCTGGGCGAAGTCCGCCGAGTAGTCGATGTCGAACGGCGACGGCCGGCCGGTGATGGGCTCAGGGTACGACAGTCCGACATAGACCTGCTGCCACCCGCCGTGGAACGCCGGCAGATCCGCGCTCTCGGCGGCAACCGCGTCGTTGCGCGAGGCGTCGATCGCGCCCATGACGGTGGTCTGGACGCCGAAGGTCAGGGCGATGGCACACGCGGCGGCGCCGAGGGCTCGCGCCCACCGCCACCTGCCAGACGAGTTCACCCACCACAGCACGGCGATGGAGGCAGCCACACCGAGGCCGGCGAAGGACTTCGCGAGCTCGGTCACGCCGGCGAGGACCCCGATGCCTGCGGTTGCGAACACCAGTGCGCGCCACCCGAGGCGGAAGGTGCTGAGGTAGACCACCAACGACAGCGACAGGAAGACGAGGGATGACGCGATGCCGTAGAACGCGTGCACACGCAACTGGCTCACGCTGTCGGCGAGCCCGTACTCCGTCCCGACGAGGACGGTGCCTTGGTTGAGGAGCCACATCGCAGGCGGAAGCAGGATGAGCGCGTAGCCGGCTCGGGCCCGGCGGAAGATCCGCGCGACCGCGGTGGGCATCCACAAGAGCGGGACGGCCACGAGAAGGGCCGTCAGCACCGACAGCCCCGGGTACGGGGACTCCGTTCCGGTCAGCCTGCTGATGAGGCTCGCGATCACGTAGGCGGCAGGGTCGTCATCCCACGCGGCGGCGACGAGTTCCCCCTCCGGCGCGCGAGTCTGTGTCAAGGGCGATCCGGTGCCCTCCTCCTTGATGAGCAGGACTCCGGTCTCGCGGTACGAGTCATACGTCGCACGCAGCTCGAGGTCCCGGTGCGGCTCCCAAGGCAGCGCCGGCATGGCGAGGATGACGGCGAACGAGACGACGCTGAGGATCAACCCCACCAGAAGGAGGAACAGGCTCGTCGAACGGGGCCAGAGCTTGTTCGCCTCGGCGAACGCGTCGGTTTCGGCCATGGTGCTTTCGGTATCTCTTGTGGTTGGGGGACCTGCGCCGAGATCAGCCGCTGCGCCGATGCGTGCGGCGGCGCCGGAACGAGCCGTCTTCCACCGGAAAAGGAGCCGGAGGTCGACGCCGACCCGCGGACCCGGCAGTCCCGGGGAGGGATCGCGCGGACTGACCTATTCTGCCCCATCACGGCTGGGAATCGGATCCCTCGTCCCGCTCAGGCGAGCTGGCTGTTCCACATCGAGAGGGCGGAGCCGATGGCCATGTGCATGTCGAGGTACTGGTAGGTGCCGAGGCGTCCGCCGAACAGCACGTCGCGCTCCCCCTTGGCGAGCTCGCGGTAGGTGAGCAGTCGGGCGCGGTCCTCGGCGGTGTTCACCGGATAGTAGGGCTCATCGTGTCGCGACGCGAACCGCGAGAATTCCCGCACGATCACGGTCCTGTCGCCCGGGTAACGGTCCGCGCGTTCGGGGTGGAAGTGCTTGAACTCGTGGATCCGCGTGTACGGCACGTCCGCGTCCGCGTAGTTCATCACCGGGGTTCCCTGGAAGTCTCCGATGTCGAGCACCTCCTGTTCGAAGTCCAGTGTGCGCCACGAGAGCGCACCCTCGGTGTAATCGAAGTACCGGTCTACAGGACCGGTGTACACGACGGGCACCTGACCCACAGCCGCCTGCTTGTGCAGCGGCTGCGAGGAGTCGAAGAAGTCGGTGCCCAGCTTCACTGTGATGCGCGGGTGGTCGGCCATCCGCTCCAGCCAGGCCGTGTAGCCGTCTGTCGGCAGACCTTCCCACGCGTCGTTGAAGTAACGGTTGTCGTAGGTGTACCGGACCGGGAGACGACTGATCACCTCGGCGGGAAGATCCTTCGGATCGGTCTGCCACTGCTTGCCGGTGTAGTCCCGGATGAACGCCTCGTACAGCGGACGCCCGATCAGGCCGATCGCCTTCTCCTCGAGGTTCGCCGCCTCCTTGGCGTCGAACTCGCCCGCAAGCTCGTGGACCAGTGCCCGCGCCTGGTCCGGCGAGTAGGCGGCCTGGAAGAACTGGTTGATCGTGCCGAGGTTGATCGGCAGCGGGAACACCACTCCGTTGTGGGTGGTGTAGACCCGGTGCACGTAGTCCGTGAACGTCGTGAACCGGTTGACGTACTCCCACACACCCGGGTTGGACGTGTGGAAGAGGTGAGCCCCGTACCGGTGCACCTCGATGCCCGTCGTCGGCTCGTCCTCGCTGTACGCGTTGCCGCCGATATGACTGCGGCGGTCGATCACCGTGACGTTGCGCCCGGACGCCGCCGCGCGCTCGGCGATCGTGAGGCCGAAGAAACCGGAGCCGACGATGAGAAGATCCATGCGACCGACTGCCTTTCGAGAGGGATGCCGCAACGAGCCTAGTCCGCAATGGGGGGATCCCCGCGGTGGGTCAGATGCGGCTCTCAGAGTCGGCCATGGGATGATGGAACACATGCATGCGGACCCGCACCCCGAGTCGAGCCCGCTGATCGTCAGGATCTGGTCGTCGAGTGCCACCCGCTACCTCGTCGTCGGCGGCTTCAGCTTCCTCTTCGATATCGGCGTGCTCTGGCTTCTCCACGACGTCTTCGGCGTCGCGCTCGCGATCGCCACGCCGGTCGCCTTCCTCCTGAGCTTCGCCGTCACGTACACACTCCAGCGCACCGTCGCATTCCGCGCGGCGGACGGGGTCGCGCCGAGCGTCCTCCGCTACACGCTCCTCGTCGCCTTCAACACCGTCGCGACGACGGCGATCGTCTGGGCCTCGGATGCAGTGGGATTGCCGTGGAGTGTCGGGAAGGTCGCCGCAGTGGCGGCCACCACCATCTGGAACTACTTCGCGTACCGCTACTGGGTGTTCGCGAGCAGGAAGGCGGATGCCTGATGCACAACGGTGCATGTGTCGCGGCGGTCGTCCCCGCCTACCGCGAAGAGCTCATGATCGGTCGCGTCATCGAGACGATGCCGGATTACATCGATCACATCGTCATCGTCGACGACTGCAGCCCCGATGACACGAGCGGTGCCGTGGAGCGACTGGCCGATCCACGGGTCACCCTCATCCGCCACGCAGTCAACCAGGGCGTGGGCGGTGCCATCATCACCGGACACCGGGCTGCGCTCGATCTGGGGAGCGATGTCAACGTCATCATGGCGGGCGACGCGCAGATGGACCCCGAATACCTGCCTGAGCTCCTCGACAAGGTGACCGACGACGGCTACGGCTTCGCCAAGGCCAATCGCTTCTACTCCCCGGAGTCCTTCGTCGGGATGCCCGGGCACCGCGTCTTCGGAAACATCGTCCTCTCCTTCATGACGAAGCTCGCGTCCGGGTACTGGAACCTCTTCGATCCGCAGAACGGCTACACCGCCATCCGCTCAGAGGTCGTGCGCAGGCTCCCCCTCGATCGCATCGCGAAGCGCTACAGCTTCGAGAACGACCTGCTCACGCATCTGAACATCCTGCAGGTGCCCGCCGTCGACGTTCCGATCCCCGCCGTCTACGGCGAGGAGGTGTCGAGTATCAAGCTGCGACGGGTGATCCCCGAACTGATCCACAGACTCACGGTGGGGTTCTGGACCCGCATCTGGTACCGCTACGTGTTGTGGTCGTTCTCGCCGATCGCCCTGCTGCTGTTCCTCGGCCTCATCCTCTTCGTCTTCGGGATCGCGGTCAGCATCTGGCTGATCTTCCAGATCGCCGCGTCCGTCATCGCCACCGCAGCGACCGTCATGCTCGCCGCGCTGCCACTCATGCTCGGAACGCAGATGCTCATCAGTGCGCTGCAGCTGGACATCCAGGCGACACCCTCGGCGCCGACCTACCCCCCGTTCGAGAGCGGTCCGGCGCCGAAGGAGATCAGACCGTCGCGCGGCCTGTGACGATCAGCTCTCCGCCGGCTCGCGCCGAGCGGAGGGCTGACTCGACGACTTCGAGGGTGTGAGCGGCTTCCGCCATCGTCGACAGCTCTGTGCTCTCGCCTCGTACGGTGTCGCGGAACGCCTCGAGCTCCGACCGAAGCGGCTCCTTCTTCGCGAACGCGAAACGGGTGACATCGCCCTCGGACACTCCGCGGAACGTCGACACCGACTCCCACTCCAGCGCGACAGTGCCGTTCGAGTAGAAGGTCAGGTCGCCGGTCGCGGTGTCGGCGACGAAGGCGCCCCGTTCGCCCGTCACGACGGTGACGCGCTCCTTCATGGGGCTCAGCCAGTTGATGAGGTGGTTGGCGACGATGCCGTTCTCGAGCCTGCCCGTGATCGAGATCATGTCCTCGTGGTCGCGGCCGCTCTTGTGCGCCGTCTGCGCCGACACGGAGCTGTACGTGGACTGAGCCACCCATCCCGTGAGATCGATGTCGTGGGTCCCCAGATCCTTCGCGACGCCCACGTCGCCGATCCGACTCGGGAAGCTGCTCTGTCGACGGGTCGCGATCTGGTACACGTCTCCGGCATCACCGTGAGCCAGGCGGGACCGCAGCTGCTGCAGCGCAGGATTGAACCGCTCGACGTGTCCGACTGCGCCAATCAGACCGCGGGAACGGAACGCCTCCGCCACTCGGCGACCGGTCTCGGTGTCGTCGGCGATGGGCTTCTCGACGAGAGTATGGACTCCGGCGTCAGCCAGCGCGAAGGCGGCGTCCGCGTGGAAGCGGGTGGGAATGGCGACGACGGCGATGTCGATGCCGGCGGCGATGAGGGCGTCGACATCCGACAGCACCTCGAGGCCCGTCGCGACCCGGTGGGGGTCCCCGCCCGGGTCGGCCACCGCGACGAGCTCGACCCCCTCCACATCGCGCAGGATCCGAGCGTGGTGACGGCCCATCATGCCGAGGCCTAGGAGGCCGGCGCGCAGGACGGCCATCAGGCGCCCGCTCCCGCCAGTGCGTTCACAGCATCGGCGATCCGCTCGAGATCGGATTCCGACAGCGAGGGATGGATCGGGAGCGATACGACCTCGCGCGCAGCGCGCTCCGTCTCGGGCAGGTCGAGACCCGGTGCGAAGTGCGCGAGCGACGGAAGCCGGTGGTTGGGAACCGGGTAGTACACGCCGCTTCCGATCGCGTACTCCTCCTTGAGCGCACGCACGAAGCCGTCGCGGTCATCGACCACCCGGATCGTGTACTGGTGGTACACGTGACGCGCCCCGGGGGCGACCGGCGGGATGACCACGCCGCTCAGCCGGGAGTCGAGGAACGCGGCATTGCTGCGCCGTGCCTCGGTCCACGCATCGACCTTGGTCAGCTGCACTCGTCCGATCGCAGCGTGGATGTCGGTCATGCGGGCGTTGAACCCGATCACCTCGTTCTCGTACTGCCGCTCCATCCCCTGGTTGCGGAGCAGTCGGGCGCGCCGCGCGACGACGTCGTCGACCGTTGCGATCATCCCACCCTCGCCGCTGGTCATGTTCTTGGTGGGATAGAGCGAGAACATCGCGAAGTCGCCGAACGTGCCGACCTGGCGCCCGTCCAGCGCGGCGCCGTGCGCCTGCGCGGCATCCTCATACAGCGCGATGCCGCGCTCGGCGACGAGATCCCCGAGCTCGCCCATGCGGGCGGGGTGCCCGTACAGGTGCACCGGCATGACGCCTTTGGTGCGTGGCGTGATCGCCGACTCGACAGCTGCCGGGTCGAGGGTGAAGGTCTCCGGCTCGATGTCGGCGAAGACGGGCGTCGCCCCTGTGAGCGCGACGGAGTTCGCGGTCGCGGCGAACGTGAAGGAGGGCACGATGACCTCGTCGCCGGGGCCGATGCCTGCGGCGAGAAGACCGAGGTGCAGGCCGGCCGTCCCCGAGTTGACCGCCACGACCGGGCGCCCTCCGACGAAGTGGGCCGAGAACTCCTGCTCGAAGGTCGCGACTTCCGGCCCCTGGGCGATCATGCCGCTCAGCAGAACTCGGTCGACGGCGGCGCGCTCATCATCGCCGATGAGCGGCTTTGCTGCGGGAATGAAACCGGTCACTGATCCTCCAGGGTGAGACGTCCGTCTGCTTCGACGTAGTGGGTACCGGTGACGGGGCAGCGCCAGCGGCCGCCCTCGTCCACCAGGGGAACACCGGCGCGGCCGACCCATCCAATGCGGCGTGCCGGGACGCCCACGACCAGAGCGTGGTCGGGCACGTCCTTGACGACGACGGCACCCGCTGCCACGGTCGCCCAGGCACCGATCGTGACCGGAGCCACGCACGTGGCGCGTGCACCGATTGAAGCGCCCTCCTTGATCGTGACGCCGACCGGCTCCCAGTCGTGCGCGCTCTTGAGCGAGCCGTCGGGGTTCACCGCGCGCGGGTAGGTGTCATTGGTCAGGACGACCGCCGGGCCGATGAAGACTCCGTCGCCCAGCGCCGCGGGCTCGTAGACGAGGGCGTAGTTCTGCACCTTGCAGTTGTCGCCCATGACGACGCCGGTGCCGATGTAGGCGCCCCGGCCGACGACGCAGTTGCGTCCGAGTCGGGCGCCTTCGCGCACCTGCGCCAGATGCCAGATCGAACTGCCATCCCCGATCAGCGCGTCGGCAGCAACATCGGCGCTGGCAGCGACGCGAACGGACGGATGGTCGGAGTTCGCAGGAGACACGTCTATCAAGTTTAGTCGGGCCGCGAAGGCGATCTGACTACCATAGGACGGTGACGACCCGCTCCACCTCGCGACTCCTGCGCGCCTCGGCCATCGCGATCCCTCTCCTGATGCTTCTGACCCTCGTGTGCTGGTCGTTCGCTTCACCCGTGGGGTCGAGCCCCGACGACAACTTCCACCTTCCCTCGATCTGGTGCGGCCTCGGCGACCGCCCCGGACTCTGCGAGGAATCCGGCGACCCCGACACCCGTCTGGTGCCCACGCCCGTCACGACGGCGGCGTGCTATGCCTTCGACTCGACGGAGAGCGGCGCATGCTGGAACTCCGACGCCCCCGGCATGTCCGAAGCCGGATGGATGAACGCGGTCGGGCTCTACCCTCCGGTCTTCTACGCGACGATGTCGGTGTTCGCCGGTCCCGATGTCTCGGTGTCGGTGGTGATGATGCGGCTCGCGAACTCCGTGATCGTCATCGGACTGCTCACCGCCGTCTTCTTCGCCCTCCCCCGCACACTCCGCCCGGCACTCGTCATCTCGGTGCTCGCCACGAGCGTTCCGCTGGGTCTGTTCGTCCTGGCCTCCACCAACCCGTCCTCTTGGGCCTTCGTCTCTGCGGCGACCGTGTGGCTCTGCGTCTACGCGACGACGCGGACGACCGGCCGGAGGCAACTCGTGCTGGGAGGACTCGCGGTGCTCGCCGCCGTCGTGGGTGCGGGTGCCCGGGCTGACGCGGCGATCTTCGCGGTGTTCGGAGTCGTCATCGCGGTCATCCTCGGACTGCGCCGCGGCGTCCGTCTGCTCGTGCCCGCGATCACGGCGGGCCTCGTCGTGGCCATCAGCGGCATCTTCTACCTCATGGCCGGCCAGGCCGGTGCGCTGGCGTCCGGGCTGCCGAACCAGAATCCGCCGCTGACCGGTGCACAGCACATGGCGAACCTCCTCGGGGTCCCCATTCTCTGGTGGGGCGCGTTCGGTCCGTCGGGACTGGGATGGCTCGACACCGTCCCGCCCGCGGCCGTCGGCACGCTCGCCTTCGCCGTCTTCGCTGCGGCCGTCTTCATCGGCATCCACCGGCTCGGCGTGCGCCGCGGCGCCGCCCTCGGGCTCGCCTTCGCCGCGGTGTGGCTCGTGCCCTTCGTCATGCTCACGCAGTCCCGCGCCCTCGTCGGAACGGAAGTGCAGTCGCGCTACCTGCTGCCTCTGCTGCTCATCCTCGTCGCGGTCGCGAGCCTGTCTCCGCGGATCGTGGGGTCGTGGAACGGCCCCCGCGCGGTCGTGGCGGGCACAGCCCTCACCGTCGCCATGTCGATCGCACTGCACGCCAACATCCGCCGGTACACGACAGGAACCGACAGCATGGCGGTCGACCCGGGCCTGGGAGCCCAGTGGTGGTGGCAGGCGGCTCCGTCGCCGATCGCCGTCTGGCTCATCGGATCAGCCGCGTTCGCGGCGATGTGCGTGCTCCTGATCCTGACGCTTCGGCGCGTCGACGTGCCGGCCGAGGAGGCGGTCACGGCCGGACCCGCGCCGCGCGCCCTGCATCACACCGCGGTGTAACGCAGACCGTCGCGGAGTCCGCGAAGGGCCGCCCCCACCTTGGCCGGCCTGTCGCGCTCGGTGATGAGAACCTTGGTCCACGCCTTCATGGCGTAGCGCAGATCGTCCCGCAGCCAGCGACCCCAGCCGAAACGCCGCGCGAGGATCACCCGGTTGCGCGACATGTAGTACTGGCGCATCGGCGAGTAGTTCGAGACATATACCACGCGCCACAGCAGGCGGCTGGGTTGCGATTCACCGAAGCGGTGGTCAAGCAGCGTCTCGAAGACCTTGAGGTTCGTGTACCCGGCACGCCCGGCACGCAGCGAGATGTCGTGATCGACGTAGTCGATGAAGAGCGCCTCGTCGTGCAGGCCGATGTCCTCGAGCAGGGCGCGCGAGAACAGCGCGCCCGACGAGATCAGGGCGTCGATCGGCGCACTCCCCTGTCCTCGGTCCGCGTCATAGACGTTGCCCGTCTCGGCAGCGCGCAGCGCCGGACCGACGATGCCCACCTTGACGTCGGTGCGCGCCTGAGCGCGCAGGAGCGCGTCGAGCATGCCGTCGGTCACCGTGCTGTCCTGGTCGAAGATCCAGACGTAGTCGAAGCCGGCGTCCAGCGCCGCGCGCATCCCCGCGTTGAAGCCGGCTGCGACGCCGACGTTCTCGGTCTGTTCGAGGATGACGACGCGGTCGCCGTCGAGGTCGCCGAGGAGCTCGCGAGAGAGGGCATCCGGCGAGTTATTCACGATGAAGACCCGTGGCACCTGCGTCAGCAGCTGCCGGACGTTGTGGCGGATCTCGACGGTGGGGTGATATGCCAGGACGACGCCCGCCGTCTGGGCGCCGGGCTCATCCACGATCGCCGCTGCCCGCGCCCGTCACCGACACGGCGGCGGCGACGGTGCCGAAGGTCGGGTGCTCGCTCGTGACCGTGAAGAGCGCGCCCTGCATGAGGCCGTGACTGCTCTCCTCGCTCACACCGGCCGCGTTCGCGTTGACGTAGTACTGGCCAGGACCGAGGTGCACCTCTTCGATGTTCAGATCCACGTGGACATGTCCCGAGATCGGGGCCAGCCGCACTCCGAGTACCTCGGTGTTGCTCGCCAGGGCCATATGACCGAGCGGGGTGTCGATACTGAAGCCGAGCTCCCATCGTTCGATGGGGCGGAGCGCGTCGACATGGACACGGATCGTGAGGGGTGCGCCCGCCGCGACGCTGCGCGTCGCCTCTCCGTCGGCATCGAGCAGCTCGATCCGCTTCACCTGGATCGGGTGCACAGTGCTCTCGGGAGCGGCTTCTCCCACACGACGCCCTTCCAGGACGTCTCGCAGGGCGCCGATGGCGGCGTTGGTGTCGCCGTCGAAGACGACTTTGCCGTCCTTGAGCACGATGCCACGGTCGCACAGTTCGGCCACTTGCTGCGCGGAGTGGCTAACGAGGATGATCGTCCGTCCCTCTTCGCGGAACTGGGCGATGCGCTCCATGCACTTGCGTTGGAACGCCTCGTCGCCGACGGCCAGCACCTCGTCCACGAGGAGGATGTCGGGATCGGTGTGCACGGCGACGGCGAACGCCAGACGGACGTACATACCGGATGAGTAGAACTTGACCGCCGTGTTGATGAAGTCGCCGATGCCGCTGAACGCGACGATCGCGTCGAACTGCTCATCGATCTGGTCACGCGTCAGACCGAGGATCGACGCATTGAGGTAGACGTTCTCGCGACCGCTCAGGTCGGGATGGAAGCCCGCCCCGAGCTCGAGCAGGGCCGCCATGCGACCGCGCGTCTCGATCACGCCGGAGGAGGGAGACACGATGCCTCCGATGAGCTTGAGCAGCGTGCTCTTGCCCGATCCGTTGGCGCCCATGAGGCCCACTGTCGTGCCGGCCTGGATCGACAGCGACACGTCGTCGACGGCGGTGAAGTCCTGCCGGTGGGCGCTGCCTAGACGGCCGAAGTAGACGATGCGGTCCTTGAGGTTGTTGTCCTTGCGCACGGTGAAGTGCTTGCTGACTTCGGAGAGGCGCACGAGGTCTGGACGCGGAGCGGTGGTGTCCATCAGAGCTCCTGAGCGAAGTTGCCCTGCATGCGGACGAACGCACGATGGGAGATGTACAGGAACACGAGCCCGATCACACCGGCGATGACCATTCGCAGGCCGAGGTTGTCGGGGTAGTCCGCGGGTGTGCCCGCATTCCAGAACGCCTTGTGGAATCCGAGCACGCCGATCGTGATGGGGTTCGCGGCGTAGATCTCGAGCACCCACGGCGGCAGCGAGAATCGCGCGAGCGCGTCGGTGACCATCTGCCACGAGTAGACGATGGGCGATCCCCACATCGCCAGCATCATGACGACCTCGGTCAGGTACTGGATGTCGCGCAGATAGACGTTCAGCGCCGCCAGCAGGAGACCGATCGCCAGACCCCACACCAGGATGAGGCCCACCGAGGGGAAGAACCACAGCATCTGGGCAGGAGCGGGCAGCGCGCTCAGGACGAGGGCAGCGACGAAGAGGATCAGCAGCTGCACCACGAACATGAAGGACGCCGCACCGACGCTGGCCAGAGGGAAGATCTCCCGCGGCAGGTAGATCTTCTTCACGAGACCGGCGTTGCCGATGATCGATCCCGTCGCACCGAAGACCATGTCGCTGAAGAAGGCGAACAGCGTGAGGCCGGAGAACAGGTAGATCGCGAACTGATCGATCCCTCGAGCCGCCCCCAGGAACTGCCCGAGGACGATGAAGTACATGAAGAACTGGATCAGGGGGCGGATCACGGTCCACAGGAAGCCCAGTGCGCTGTCGCGGTAGCGCGCCTGAAGGTCGCGTCGTACGAGGAGGTTGAGGAGCTCGCGGCGCGAGAAGATCTCGCCGAGCTTCCCGCCGCGCACGCGCGGGCGATGACCGCGGGTGTCGACGACGGTGAACGGCTCAGCCGCGAGCCGTGTGAAACGTGCAGATGTGTCCAAGGGGGTACTCGCTATCGGGTCGACCAGAGAACTATAGCCGCCGGCGGGCGGGCGGCAGACGGGGCGATCACCGCCGCCTGCGGGCCAGCGCGTCGGCGATGGTCGACCGCGGGTGCCGGAGCCGGCGCGCCCATCGACCTAACGTGCGCTGGGCCTCGAACGCGCCCAGGATCCGCCCTTCGGCGCCGGGGTGGTTGAGCCGGAGATACATGCGGAGGAAGTCGCGGGCGCGTCCGTGCCCGACGTATCCCGCCCGACGGATGAACCGGATTTGCTCGTAGCTGTACCCCGGCGTGGTGGCGGAGAGCTCATCGAAGTTGAACTCGAATGCGGTATGGGAGATCGAGACGTACTCGGTCGTGGCGGCGGTGCGCGTGTGGTAGCCGAGCTCCGCCGCGGCGTATGTGGGCATGCGCTCGAGGATGTGGGCGAGGCCGCCGTCTCGGTACGCCTCCGCGCCGCCGAAGTCCTCGTAGCGCCACTCGCGCTGCACCAGTGGGCGGAGAGCCTCCGGCCGGGCGATGTACATGGACCCGTACGGCGCGAGCGGCGAGATGTCATCGAGGGGGACACGGATGCCGAGCTCCTCGGCAAGCTTCTCGAATCCCGGCTTGTTCGACCACCATCCGCGGCCCATCGAGGGGTAGCCGATGTGGATCATGGGCGGGTAGACGAGGCCGAGCCCGGCCTCCTTCTGGAACAGCGCCAGCAGGTTGGACGTGTATCCCGGGCTGGCGAGCAGATTGTCGAACTGCTGCTCCTTGAAGTGGCGGCCGACGTTGAAGCCGTCCTGAGGGGTCTTCTTCGAGTGCAGCTTCACGACGAGGTCGTAGCGGTCGTCGAGCAGGATGTCGCGGCATCCGATAAGGAAAGCGCTCTGGTCGCGGCCGTCGTTGGTGACCACGCGCACATCGGTTGATCCTCGCGTGGCGCGCCCGGCGAGAAGGCCGCGGATCGCCTCCGCCTTCTCGGACGTGGGTGTGGTCACGACCAGGTCGTACGCGCCGGGAAGCGTGTCGGCGAGGTCGAGCATCTCGCCGGTCATCTCTTCATAGAAGATGTGCGCGGCGACGACGATCCGGAACGGGTTCGCAGCGTCGTAAGCACCCGCGACGTCCGGCAGCACGTCGAAGAGTCCCGCGTTGGCGTTGAGATCTCGCGGGGGGACGTTCCGCGCGAGGTTCTGCAGCGCCGTCGCGACCGGATACCCGTGCCGCGCCGCCTTCTCGAGCGTCCAGCGCCCGATGACGGAATGCCGATCGAGGAACGGCGGCCATTCGCCGAACGGACGACGGCGGAGCACAGGACAGCCGGCATCGATCAGCTCTTCGGCGGCGAACAACGACGCGTCCTTGAACCCCGTACCCGCGCTGGGGTAGGCGACGTCGGCGGTGTAGCCGCGGTCGGTGAAGTGCTCCGTGAACACCGCCTCGTGCTTGAGCACGGCATCGAAGTACGACGGCATCGCGGGAAGCTCCCGCCAATACGACGCCCACTGCTCCGACAGGAACATCTCCCGCCGCACCGCGATCCAGAACGACTGCAGGTGATACGGCAGCACACCCTTGCCCGTGAACGGATTCGGCTCCTCCCGGGCGTGATCGGTCATCCCCCAGAAATGGACCGCACGCTCCCCCATCCGCTCGAACACCGGCCCATACGGACGCACCGGACCGAACCAGGTGTCGTTGGTCAGCAGCACCTCGTCGAACTCCGCCAGGCCATCGCCGACATGGTCCAGCGCTGCCTTGTGCGCCCAGATGTCGAAGCCCGCGTTGTCACGCACCAGGATCTCGTCGGAGACCGGCTCCAACGCCGCCCGCCCCTGATCGGTCAACTTCCCGTTGACGACCACCAGCACCCGCGCCGCATGCTCACGCAGCCCCGCCAACGCCAACGGAACGTAATCATCCACATCCCCGCGCCGATCGAAAACCACATACACCACAAGACGACGACCACCCGCAGGAAAACCACCCGGAACGGCCACCGCGGTCGTGCCTGTCGATTCGGGTCCGTCGCTCACTGTTCTTCCCCCATCTCCGGGAGGCCGCGCACCTTCCGCACGGCGGCTTTGCCGCGGCGCAGCACCCCGCGCGCAATCCTGCCCGCGGGCGACAGGATCGGGTTCAGCGCCTGCATCGTGCGCGGATGATTGGTCCGCATGTACATGCGAGTGATCGCGACGGCGCCTCCCACGCCCATCCACCCGGCGCGATGGAAGTACTGGATCTGCTCGACCGGGTAGCCCGGCGTCGTCGACGACAGTTGATCGACCTTGTACTCGAGCGCGACGTGGCTGATCGCGGCGTGCTCCGGCGTGAGCACCGTGCGCACATGGAAGCCGCGTTCCCCCGCCGCCAGAGGCACCAGGCGCTCGAGCACCTTGCTCAGGACGGCTGCGCCGCCCGGCGGCTTGATGAAGTCCTCGTAGCTCCACTCCGCGTCGGTGAGAAGTCTCAGCGCCTCAGTGCGCGCGATCCACATTCCACCGAGTGGCGCGAGAGGCGATACGCCGTCCAGCGGTACCCGAATGCCCAGGCGCTGCGTGATCTCGAGCCCCCTCTCGCGGTAGGCGTGCCAACCGCGACCAGGGGTCGCGTAGCCGATGTGCATGGGCGGCGGGAAGACCACGCCCAGGCCCTCCTCGCGCTGGAACAGTGCCAGCACGTTCGCCACGTAACCGGCACTGGGCAGCAGATTGCCCAGCTGATAGCGGCGGAAGTATCGCACGGCGTTGGGATCGCGCTTCGTCGGCGTCCGCCCGTGGACCTTGATCACCAGGTCGTGGTCGCCGGAGCGCAGCGTTTCGCACCACCCGATGAAGAATGCGCTCATGTCACGCCCACGCTCCGCCGGGGTGAGACGCACCTCGCGGCGCCTTGCGTGCGGCAGTACTGCGTCGGCGACCCCACGCTCGATCTCGCTGAGGCTGACCGCGTCGACCGTCGATACGAACAGATCGAAGTCCACGGGGATCACCGCCACGGAGCGGAGGACCCTTGTCAGCGAAGCGGGCGACGCGACGTGCGCGAAGACCGCGACACGGAAAGGCCGTTCGGGGTCGTAGGACGTGTCCGTGTGCGGCAGGACCTCGAGCATCCCGGCGTCGGCGTTCAGGGTCTTGGGCGCGACGTTGCGCGCGAGATTCTGAAGGATCGCCGCAACCGGATAGCCGTGGGCGGCGACGCGCTCGAGATTCTGCCGCCCGATGACGGCATGCCGGTCGAGGAACGGCGGATAGTGGAAGAACGGCCGCCGTTTCAAGACCGGACACCCGTCGTCCATGAGCAGGTCCGGGTTGAACAGTGCCGGGTGATCGGTGGGATAGCCCGCGCTGGGGTAGGCGACGTCGGCGGTGTAGCCGCGGTCGGTGAAGTGCTCCGTGAACACCGCCTCGTGCTTGAGCACGGCATCGAAGTACGACGGCATCGCGGGAAGCTCCCGCCAATACGACGCCCACTGCTCCGACAGGAACATCTCCCGCCGCACCGCGATCCAGAACGACTGCAGGTGATACGGCAGCACACCCTTGCCCGTGAACGGATTCGGCTCCTCCCGGGCGTGATCGGTCATCCCCCAGAAATGGACCGCACGCTCCCCCATCCGCTCGAACACCGGCCCATACGGACGCACCGGACCGAACCAGGTGTCGTTGGTCAGCAGCACCTCGTCGAACTCCGCCAGGCCATCGCCGACATGGTCCAGCGCTGCCTTGTGCGCCCAGATGTCGAAGCCCGCGTTGTCACGCACCAGGATCTCGTCGGAGACCGGCTCCAACGCCGCCCGCCCCTGATCGGTCAACTTCCCGTTGACGACCACCAGCACCCGCGCCGCATGCTCACGCAGCCCCGCCAACGCCAACGGAACGTAATCATCCACATCCCCGCGCCGATCGAAAACCACATACACCACAAGACGACGACCACCCGCAGGAAAACCACCCGGAACGGCCACCGATCGGCTGGCGACGTCGACTGCGTCTGTCATGCGTGCGTCTTCTCCACCGTCAATCGCTGCTTCACGGCGCGAGCGAGCGCCGCGGCCGGAGTCGATCCTAGACCGCGGGCTGGTTGGATCCCTGGGCGAGTGCCTTGAGTAGATAGGCCCCGTACCCGCTCTTCACGAGAGGCTCCGCCCGCGCGCGCAGTTCGTCGTCCGAAAGGAATCCCATGCGCCAGGCGACCTCTTCCGGGCATCCGATGGAGAGTCCCTGACGCTTCTCGACGGTACGGATGAAGTCCGTCGCCTCGCTCAGTGAGTCGAACGTCCCGGTGTCGAGCCACGCCGTGCCGCGAGGGAGCAGTTCGACCCGGAGGTCCCCTCGCGTGAGGTAGACCTTGTTGACGTCCGTGATCTCGAGCTCGCCGCGCGGGGACGGCTTCAGGTCCTTGGCGATCTCCACGACGTCGTTGTCGTAGAAGTACAGTCCGGGCACCGCATAGTTGCTCTTCGGCTGAGCGGGCTTCTCTTCGAGCGACACCACGTTGCCGGCCGCGTCGAACTCCACGACGCCGTAGGCGGTGGGGTCGTCGACCCAGTAGCCGAAGACGATGCCGCCCGCGAGGTCGGTGTACTGCCGTAGGCGGGTCCCCATCCCCTGGCCGTAGAAGATGTTGTCACCCAGGACGAGCGCCGCCGAGTCCGACCCGATGTGCTCCTCGCCGAGGATGAAAGCCTGTGCGAGTCCGTCCGGCGAAGGCTGGGACTTATACGTGATGGACACCCCGAAGCGGCTGCCGTCTCCGAGGAGACGCTGGAACTGATCCGAGTCCTGAGGGGTTGTGATGATGAGGATGTCCTGGATCCCCGCGAGGATCAGCGTGGACAGCGGGTAGTAGATCATCGGCTTGTCGTAGACCGGCACGAGCTGCTTCGAGATTCCCAGTGTGATCGGGTGAAGCCGCGAGCCCGTTCCGCCGGCCAGGATGATTCCACGCATGCGTCTAGTCTCGGGCATGCGCCCAAGTGAGCCAAACCTAGGCCCTCACCCCCGCCCGGTATTCTCGAAGGATGCGCAGACTCCTGGTCACTGGCGGTGCCGGCTTCATCGGCTCGAACTTCGTCCACCACGTCCTCGAGCACACCGACGACCACGTCACGGTCCTCGACAAGCTGACGTACGCGGGCAACCGCGGCTCCCTCGACGGTCTCCCGGCCGACCGCTTCGCGTTCGTGAAGGGCGACATCGCCGACGCCGCCCTCGTCGACGACCTCTTCTCGCGCGCGGACGCCGTCGTGCATTACGCGGCCGAGTCGCACAACGACAACTCGCTCCACGATCCCCGGCCGTTCCTCGACACCAACATCATCGGGACCTACACATTGCTGGAAGCCGCCCGCAAGCACGACACGCGCTTCCATCACATCTCGACCGACGAGGTGTACGGCGACCTCGAACTCGACGATCCCGCCCGGTTCTCCGAGTCCACCCCGTACAACCCGTCCAGCCCCTACTCCTCCACGAAGGCCGGCAGCGATCTGCTGGTGCGCGCGTGGGTGCGCTCCTTCGGCGTGCGGGCCACCATCTCGAACTGCTCGAACAACTACGGTCCCTACCAGCACGTCGAGAAGTTCATCCCCCGCCAGATCACCAACGTCATCCGCGGCATCCGTCCGAAGCTGTACGGCAAGGGCGAGAACGTGCGTGACTGGATCCACGCCCACGATCACTCCTCGGCGGTGCTCACCATCCTCGACAAGGGCCGGATCGGCGAGACGTACCTCATCGGCGCCGACGGCGAGAAGAACAACAAGGACGTCGTCGAGCTGATCCTGCAGCTGATGGGTGAGCCGAGTGACGCCTACGACCACGTGACCGATCGGGCCGGGCACGACCTGCGCTACGCGATCGACTCGACGAAGCTCCGCGAGGAGCTGGGGTGGACACCGTCCTACGACGACTTCGGGGTCGGCCTCGCGGCGACGATCCAGTGGTACCGCGACAACGAGCGGTGGTGGGCGCCGGCGAAGGACGGCGTCGAGGCCTTCTACGCCTCGAAGGGGCAGTGACCGTGGCCGATGCTGAGCTCGCATTCGGCAAGGCGCTGAGCCGCACGGAGACGCCGATCCCGGGGCTCGTCGTCTTCGAGCTGCCGGTGCACGGCGACGCCCGCGGCTGGTTCAAGGAGAACTGGCAGCGCGAGAAGATGACCGCCGCCGGCCTTCCCGACTTCGGGCCGGTGCAGAACAACATCTCGTTCAACGACGCCGTCGGTACGACCCGGGGAATCCACGCGGAGCCCTGGGACAAGTGGGTGTCGGTCGCGACGGGGCGCATCTTCGGCGCGTGGGTCGATCTGCGCGAGGGTCCGACGTTCGGTGCGGTGTTCACGACGGAACTCGACCCCTCCCGCGCGATCTTCGTTCCCCGCGGCGTCGGCAACTCCTACCAGACGCTGGAGCCCGACACCGCCTACACCTATCTCGTCAACGACCATTGGTCGCCTGACGCCTCGTACAGCTTCCTGAACCTCGCCGACGAGACCGCGGCGATCGAGTGGCCGATCCCGCTGGCCGACGTCGAGATCTCGCCGAAGGACCTCGCCCATCCGCGCCTTGCCGATGTTACGCCGATCCCGCCCAAGAAGACGCTGGTGCTCGGCGCGGCGGGTCAGCTCGGCCGCGCCCTGCGCACCGCCTTCGGCGACTCGGTCGGCGTCGAGTTCGCAACGAGGGCCGAACTCGACGTCACCGAAGCCGACCTTGCGACGGCGAGGCGCTGGCGCGACTACGGCGTCATCGTGAACGCCTCGGCGCACACGGCCGTCGATGTCGCCGAGACGACCGAAGGGCGTCAGGACGCCTGGGCGGCGAACGTCACCGGTGTCGCGGCGCTGGCCCGGATCGCGACCGCCAACGGCATCACCCTCGTGCACGTGTCGAGTGACTACGTCTTCGACGGCACGCTGGACCGCCCGTATCGCGAAGACGACCCGGTCCGCCCCCTCGGCGTGTACGGCCAGACGAAGGCCGCCGGGGACGCGATCGTCGCGACCGTCCCCCGCCACTACATCGTCCGCACCTCCTGGGTGATCGGGGAGGGGAAGAACTTCGTCCGCACCATGGCGAGCCTCGCGGAGCGCGGAGCGCACCCGCGAGTGGTCGACGACCAGGTGGGACGCCTGACGTTCACCCCGGAGATCGCGCGCGGCATCCGGCATCTGGTCGACTCCGGCGCACCCTACGGGACGTACAACTTGACCGGAAACGGTGCACCGACGTCGTGGGCGGATGTCGCCCGCGAGGTGTTCCGGCTCACGGGACACGACCCGCAGCGCGTGACCGGGGTCACCGCGACGGAGTACTTCGCCACCGCGACCGCACCCGTGGCGCCGCGTCCCGCGAACAGCGTCCTGGACCTCGCGAAGATCACGGCGACCGGTTTCGACGCCGAGCCGGCGTCCGACGCGCTCGCCCGCTATCTCGCGATCGCGACGTGAGTTCGCCGGCGCCGGCGCCGCGCCTCGCGAGCCTGGACGGGCTTCGGGGCGGTGCGGCGCTGATCGTGCTTCTCCACCACGCGCTGCTCACGATGTCGGGTTTCGCCGCCGTGTACTGGGGACAGCCGTATCCGGCGTACGTCGCGCCGTTCGCCTACACGCCCCTGCACGCGGTGTGGGCGGGATCCGAAGCGGTTCTGGTCTTCTTCGTGCTGAGCGGCGTCGTGCTCACCCTGCCCGCGGTGCGACGACGCGCGCTGCCGTGGGTGGCGTACTACCCGAGCCGTCTGATCCGGCTGTATCTGCCGGTCCTGTTCTCCGTGGCGCTCGCGGTGCTGCTCGCCCGCCTGTGGCCACGGGCGACCGATGACCGCTACAGCCTGTGGATACAGGCGCACAACGAGGCGCCGACGCTCGCGAATGCGCTCCACAACAGCCTGCTCCTCAACGGGACCACATGGCTCAACAGCCCCTTGTGGTCGCTGCAATGGGAGGTGCTGTTCTCGCTGCTGCTGCCGCTCTATGTGTGGGTGACGCTGCGGTGGGGCGCGCGGCACTGGGTTCTGATCGGAGCGGCGCTGATCGCCCTGGTCGTGCTGGGGGACGTCAGCGGCGTCAAGGCGCTGAGCTATCTGCCGTTCTTCGGGCTGGGCTCGCTCATCGCGGTGAACCTCGACCGTCTCGGTGAGCGCTCCCTGAGGTTCGACCGGTCCCGTCAGAGCAGGGCGGCGCAGCTCGCACTGGTCGTGGCGGCACTGCTCCTGCTCACGTTCCGCTGGTGGCCAGGCAATCTCCTGCCGGCTGCCGTCGCCCAGATGAACGCAGCCGTGGTCGCGGTGGGCGCCGTCGCGGTCGTGCTGATCGCCGTCTGCCTTCCCCTCGCCTCCCGGGTGCTGTCGTCGCGCATCCTGGTGGCGGCGGGGACAATCTCATTCAGCCTGTACCTCGTGCACGAACCGATCCTCGTCACGCTCGCCGTGACCACCCCGCCGGACATGTCCTGGATCGCACCGGTGATCGGGATCCCGCTCGCCGTTGCAGCGGGCTGGCTCTTCTATGTACTCGTCGAGCGCGGAACGCACCGCCTCGCACGCGGTACCGCCGGATGGCTGGCTGCTCGTCGGACCGCATCGGCCCAGCGGGCGTACGCCGAGCACGGCTGAAGCGTCAGCACCGCCGGGGGTGCGCCGGCCGAGGCCTGCCCCGTCTCGCCGACCGCCCCCTACTTGCACCCCAGGAAGGTGTGCCCGCCCGCTCCGGTGTTGATCGCGTAGGCGCAGATCTGAGTCGTGCCCGCCGGCAGCGTCAGCTTCTCGTTGAACCCGTGGTTGGGTCCTGACGCCGGATAGCTCGCGCCCACATCCGCGCGCGCTTTGTCGGCGGTGTACTCCGTGCCGGCAGCGCCGGCATAGAGGTGCACCTTGATCGGTGCGGTGGTGTCGGGATCGATCGCCCATCCGGATGCCGTCGCGACGTTGCCGCTCACCGTGACGGATTCGAAGTTGCCGAACGGCGCTCGCCCCAGATCCGGCGCGGTCTCCACGACCGTCGCAGACCTGCAACCGAGGAGGGTGTGGCCGCCGGCACCGTTGTTAATCGCATAGGCGCACACTTGTGCCGTGCCGACGGGCAGGGCCACCGTCTCGACGAAGCCGTGGTTCGTGCCGGAAGCCGGATAGGCTGCAGCGACATCTGCGCGCACCCTGTCCGCGACGTACTCGGTCCCGGTCGCCCCCACATAGAGGTGGATCCTGATCGGAGCCGTCGTGTCGGGGTCGATCGCCCAGCCCGACGCCGTCGCCGTACTCCCGCTGACCGAAAGCGCTTCGAAGTTGCCGAACGGTGCACGCCCCAGGTCAGCCGATCCGGAAACGGTCACCGTCTGACATCCCAGTGACGTGGTACCGCCCGGCCCCGTGTTGATCGCATACGCGCAGACCGTTCGGGCTCCGGGAGCGGCCGTCAGCTTCGCCGTGAAGCCATGGGCGGTCCCGTAGGCGGGGTAGGTCGTCGCGAGTTCGCTCCGCGCCGTGCCCGCGTTGACAGCCGTTCCGGCCGCGTCGACGTAGACGTGGACGGAGGTGGGCCCGGTGGTGTCGGGGTCGATCGCCCATCCGCTCACCTCGACGCCGCCGTCCACGACCTTGACGGGGTCGAGCTTGCCGACTGGTGAGCCGCTCATCGCCTCGGACGCCAGGCACGCGATCAGCACGTTCGCCCCACCGCCGACATTCATGCCGTACACGCAGATGTTGGTCGACCCCGCGCCCACGGCCGGCACACGGACATCGAATCCGTGCCTGCTTCCCACGGCGGGATAGGCAGCGCCGACGTCGGCGCGCTCGAGGTCCGCGGTGAAAGCCGTGCCCTGCGAGCCCGCATACACGTGGACCGCTATCGGCGCCGTCGTGTCGAGGTCGGCCGCCCATCCGGCGACGCGGAACTCGCCGGGGCGAGCCTCGATGAGCTCGACGTTGCCGAACGGGCTGTTCACCTGCTGCGTGGACCCGAACCAGTCCGTGAAGTACTGGAAGAAGTTGCGGTTGCCGTAACTCGAGCAGGCGTCCCCCTCGCCGTAGCCGGCGCGCAGCGCGGCGGCGTTCGGCTGGTACGGGGTGTAGTAGTACAGGTTCGCCGTCGACTGGTTCTGGATGTACACGGGCGACGAGCCGCACCCCTCGTTCGGGTGCCAGCGGACGTTCCACGTCTTGCCGGGGGCGTACCACGTGAAGTACTGACTGGTCCCGGGCGGGTTGGCGTATCGCTTCAGCTGCCATGCGGCGCCGTACACCTGGTTGAAGAACCCGTAGTACCGCGTGTCGCAGGCGGCCGTGTCGGGACATCCCTGCCCCATCGCGATCGTGTATCTCCAGTCCGACGGCCACGTGTGCGTGACCAGCCCCTGCTCTTTCTGCAACATCACGAGGATCACCTGCGGGTTGATGCCGCAGGCCTGCGCGACCTTGTAGATGATCGCCGAGGCACGCTCGCGGATGCCACCGGCATAAGCGCCGCACATGGCGTCGGCGTTCGTCGTGCGCGACGTGTCGTACCAGTCCTTCAAGCAGACATACCCAGACTGGCAGGCGGGAACCTTCGACTGAAGGAACTGCTGGATCTGGGCCTCGCTCATCGTGCCGCGGTCGGTGAACTTCGCGTCGCTGATGATGTTCCCCGGCTGGAACTGCGAGAGGTCGGCGCTCTTCACGACCATGCCGGGCACCGCGTCGGCAGCCGCGGCCGCCGGCTCCAACCCGGCCTGACCGGCCGAAGCCGTGCCCGGCACGAGCAGCAGCGCCGCAATCAGACTCACCACACCAGCGACTATGCCCACTCGGCGCCGTGCAGACGCACGACGCTCCCCCCGGAAACCAGCATCCACGTGAACAGTGTGACCTATGGGGCAGCTGGGAGCGGGATGCCTCGCCGGGATTTTCCGCTGATCGGTGCGGCGAACTGCCGATCGCTACAGCTCGGCGTGCAGCATCCACACCTTGTCGGCGGCCTCGCGCCAAGAGAATGCGCGCCCGCGGTCTCCCGACAGCACCCCGAGGCGCTCCGCCGCCGCAGTGGAGCCGAGTCCCGAAGCCAGAGCCGCACCGAGCCCGTCCGAGAGTTCCGCCACACTCGACGAAGGCACCAGCACTCCCCCGTCGAACACGACCTCGTCCTGCACCGTCGACGCCGCCGCGAACACCGGCACGCCGAGCGTCAGGGCGTCGACGACGCGCCACGGGAACGCCGCGCGACGCGATGGAGCGACGAAGGCGACGGCCGCGCCGAACACCGCGGCACGATCGATCGCTGACAGCACGCCGCGCACGTGCAGCACGCGTTCCGGGATTCCGGCAGCTGACGCGAGATCGGCCACCGCGGGCTCGTGGCCCTCTTCGACGTCGATCACCACGATGGGGAGGTCGACACCGGATGCCGCGACCGCGGCGAGTCCGGCATCCAGCCCCTCTGAGCCGAGCGGCCCGCCCGCCAAAAGGATGAACCCCTCGGGCAGCCCCAGCTCGCGGCGACGGCCCACTTCATCCACCGGCACCGAGAACGTCAGCGGCGACGCACCGGCGATGACCCGCACGCGGTCGCCCAGTGGCGCGATCTCGAGCAGCCGCGCCGCCAGCGAGTGAGTCGGCACCACCACAGCGTCGGCGTGCTTGACCGCGCGCTTCAGCATCGCCTTGTGCCAGGCGACGACGGCGCGGGGCAGCTCGGCGGGCGACTCCCAAGGGCGGAGGTCCCACACGGTCACCACGGTCTGGTCGTGGTCGTGCACCCGATCGTGGCGCACGAGCGGCGCGAAGAGCGACGGCGAGTGGATCATGCCGCCGCCGATCCCCGTACCGACGCCCAGCTGCAGTGCGGCCGCGAGCTCGCGCCGGGGCAGGGCCGTGCGACGCACGCCGACCAGACCCGGCACCGCGTCCAGAGCCCCGTCCGGCCCACCAGCGGGGGCGATCGCCTCGACCTCGCACCCGGAGGGCGCACCGAGCACGAGCGCCCGGGCGAGTTCGCGCGACGCCTCGGCGATCTCGGGCTCGGTGGGTGCGACGAGCTGGTCGAGCACGACGCGCAGGGTGGCGACCACGGCTCAGCCCTCGGGCGTTGGGGTCGGCGGGTGGAGCGTCGTCTGCACGAGGTCGGCGATGTACGCGTAGTCGGGGTTGAACTCGTCGATCCCCTCGGCGGGGGTGAGCTCGAGCGTCTGCACCGGCTGCTCCTTGGCCTTCAGCGCGAGGTCGACGAGCGTCGGGATGAGCGACTGCGGCAGATCCGTCTGAATGAGGTCCGAGCCCGCGGTGGCGACCTCCTGGAAGCGCGTCAGGACGACCTGCGGCGTGAACTGCGCGAGGATCGCCGCCTGCAGCTCACGCTGACGCTTCATGCGCGAGAAGTCGTCTGTCGTGTACCGCGAGCGGGCATACCACTGGGCGGTGTCGCCGTCCATGTGCTGCGCACCGGGCTCGATCCAGCCGATGGCCCAGTCCTCAGCAGGCTCACCCGGATACGACGGCCCGCCGCCCTTCGGCAGGCGCTCGGTGACCGTGATGTCGACGCCGCCGAGCGCATCGACGAGAGAGGCGAACCCGTGCATGTCGACGAAGACGTAGTACGGGATCTCGATGCCGAGGATCCCCTCAGCCGCGTCCTTCGTCGCCTCGATGCCCGGCTCGGAGCCGTTCGCCTCGGCATCCGGGTAGAGCGTGGTGCCGTCCTGGCAGACCTCGACCTCGGTGCGCAGCTGGTTGATGCCGCTCCCCCACCCGCAGGTCGGGTCGGCGTGACCCTCGTGCCCGTTCGGGTAGGTGTCCTGCATAGGACCCTCCGCGAACGGGAAGTGGGGCATGTCGCGCGGGATGCCGGTGATCGTGGTCGCACCGGTCGTGGCGTTGACCGACACGACCGAGATGCTGTCGAACCTCATCGAGTCGCGGCCCTCGCCGCTGTCGGCGCCCAGCAGCAGGATGTTGTAGTAGCCGTCAGACGGCGGGACGGTCGGGCCGCTCGCGCCGAAAATCGTGCTGATGGTGCTGCGCGCGGCGCCGACGGCGGTCGATGCGTAGGCGGCGGTGCCGCTGGCGACGACCATGAGCCCGACGGCCACCACAGCGATCGCGAAGCGCGCGCCACGCCCAGTCTTGACGAGGCGCACGAGCCGCAGTGTGTCGATCGTGAGCACGATCCACAGCACGGCATACGCGATCAGCAACCCCTGCGCGATGAGCAGCGGAAGCGGACGAAGCAGTCCGAGCCAGTCGGGCAGCCATGCGCTCGTCACGATGCTGAGTCCCGCAGTGGGGGCGAGCAGCGCGAACAGCAGCGCGATCACGAGGAGCACCCACATCACGAGCGTCGCGCCGATTCCGAATCGACCGAGCCTCCGGTTGCCCGCGAGAACCTGCGCGGACCCGGGAATGAGGAAGTTCAGCCCGACCAGCCACCACCCGCGGCGCGTCATGACGGCGCGGGACGAGGCATCCGGGTGCCGCATCGGGCGCTCTTCGACGACGCCCGGTCGGACCGGACGTACCTTGGCGCTCGGTGGGCTCATCACGCTCACAGCGACTCCTTGAGCCGCCGGTTCTTCTGCTCGACCTGCGCTTCGAGATCGCGGGCGTACGCCTCGACGCGGTCCGCGATGTCTGAATCGGCGCTGCCGAGGATCCGGGCTGCGAGGAGTCCCGCGTTCTTCGCGCCGTTGATCGAGACGGTCGCGACGGGGATGCCGGCGGGCATCTGCACGATGCTCAGCAGCGAGTCCATGCCGTCGAGCGTCGCGAGCTGCACCGGCACGCCGATGACCGGGAGCGCGGTGACCGAGGCGAGCATGCCGGGAAGGTGCGCGGCTCCGCCGGCGCCGGCGATGATGACCCGGAGGCCGCGTGCGCGAGCCTCACGCCCGTACCGGATGAGCTTGTCGACGGTGCGGTGCGCCGACACGACCTCGACCTCGTGCGGGATGCCGAAGTCGGTGAGCGCCTGAGAGGCGTCGCTCATGACCCGCCAGTCGGAGTCGGAGCCCATGACGACGCCGACGAGCGGCGCCTCGGAGGAATGAAGGGGCGCAGTCACTCGTCAAGGCTAGGGGTCGTGGCTGGAAACTCCCCGCAACGGCGCGGTACGTCCGATTCAGCGCGATCGGATGTCGCGCCCCTTAGTCAACCGCACGGGGTGTTTCGTCGGCGACATGCGCGCTATCGTGCTGGCTGAGGGCGTCACGGCGACCGCTCGTGGTTCCGTGAAGGGAGCCGGTCCGATGGGGTTCAAAGTCTCGAAGGCGAAGATCGGGATCACGCCATCGTCGGGCATGAACCCGTACATGGGTGGGTACGGGTCACAGACTGTCCCGCGCGAGGTGACAAGCGACGAGCCCGAGAGCGGACCGCTCTACGCTCGGTGCGTGGTCATCTGGGACGACGACCATCCATTCGCGATCACATCGCTGGACATCCTCGGCATTACGCGCACCGTGCATCTTGCACTGCGAGCGCGACTGATAGCGCTGGCGGAGTGGCAGTCGTCCGATATCGTGCTGGTGGCCAGCCACACGCATAATGGACCCGCAGTCGGACGAACGCTCGACCCTGTTATCACATACGGTATGGGCCCGGCCGAACTCGCCAAGGTCGATGTGTACACCGAGTGGCTCCAGGACCGCATCGTTGAGGTCGTCACCAATGCACTCCACTCACCCCGCTCCAAGGTAACCCTGGAGTACACGGTGGCGTCCGCGGGGTTCGCCTTCAATCGTGCAGGACTCGGCGAGGCGGAGTCCGAGGTCCCCGTTCTTACGGCGCGTCGGCGCAACGGAAAGCTCCGGGCCGTGCTCTTCAGCTACGGGTGCCATCCGGTCAGCGCCGGGGTTCAGGAGCTGTGGGATGGCGACTGGCCGGCGAAGGCATGCGAGGTGATAGAGGAGCAGACTGATGCGTTCGCCCTGTTCATCCCCGGACCGGCCGGAGACCAGGACCCGGCCGGGGTTCGAGGTTGGGCGCTACGAGACGAGCACGGCCAGTCGGTTGGCGAGGCGGTCGTGGAAGCCGCGGACTCCGGTCGAACCCTGACGGGACCGATCAATTCCGACCTCCGCGAGGTCACCCTGCCTCTCGATGTCGACGAGTCGCCTGCCAACCTGGCCGAAGTGCGCGCTAGATACCAGATGCGCATGCTCAACCGCATTGGGCTCCCGGCTTGGTACCCCCGACACGGCGCTGCAATGATCGCGTTGATCGACAACGGCACGTTCGCGACGACCGTGCCGAACCCGTCCCAGGTCTGGCGGATCGGCGGCGACCCAGGACTTCGGCTCGCCTTCCTCGGTGGCGAGCTCGTGAGCGGATACGGCGTGTACTTCCGCCAGAGGTACGGCGGAGCCGAAGAACTCATGATCGGCGGCTACGCGAACGAGACCAACTGCTACATTCCCGCGAACAACTTCCTGCTGCCGCTTGCACCAGCTTGGGGAAGCTATGAGGGCGGCTGGGACCCTGACGCGCCGGGCATCGCCGGCGGCAGCATGACGATCTACTCTCAGATCGCGCACTTCCTCGCGGGCGACGTCGGTGTCGAAGCCGCAGTGATCGATGCGCTCACCGATCAGCTGTCGTGAGCCGATGCTTCGGGATTCCGACATCGTCATGGGCCTCGCTGCATGAGTTCGGCTTCAATCAGACCGGCATGTGGCGCCTGTGGACAAAGGGCATTTGCAGCCTCGAGCAGCGAGGTGGGCAGACTCTTGAGGGGAACACTGCTGGTCGGCGTCACGCGCACACACGTCGCGAGCGTCGTTGCATACAGCTCCTCGAGGCTCTCTGCGGCCAGATCTACGGCTGCGATCTCGGCGATAACCTGCTCCTCGGGCGATAGTTCCAGCGACTCGCCTGCCGCCGCGGACGCGGTGCAGCTGTCGATGCGGACGTAGTCCGGGCTGGCCCACGCGTCTTCCAGACTTGTGAATGGACCCACCGCGCGGCCTCCAGGCCCGACGCACTCGATGATGAATCGCGGCTGGTCGGTCAGCGCGGACGGACTCTGCGAGGACGACGGCGATGGCGCCACCGACGGCACCTCAGCAGAAGGCGTGAAGCAGCCAGCGAGGATGAGCGGGACCGCGAGCGTCATGGCGAGGAGGATCCACCTCGCGCTCCGATCGCCCATAGTCCGCTTCCTCGCCCGCGATCCGACGGCCTCCGCCGCCTGAACCAAGTATCCTGCTCCCGAAATCGTTTCGGGCTGGCCCGCTGTGCCTTAAGCACGGTTGCTGCCGTAGCGCGGGCCGACGTCTCGGCGTCGTGCTACGGGTCAGACGCACCTATCGTAGGGACATGGTTTCATCGGTGAACCGCCACGCCGCAAAGCGCGGAGTCGGTCTGCGCTCACTCGCCGCGCTCATAGTCGCCGTCGGGGCGGCCTTCGTGATCCCTCAGCCCGCGACCGCCGAGATAAGACCCGTCCCCGAAGCCCAGGGGTATGACTACGTCGCCGGAGAACCGGCGATCTGGGGCAGCATTGCCGGAAGCGTCGGCGCCTACTACGACAAGGCCTGCTCCGGCGGGTACGCAGTCGCCGGAGACTCCGGGTTCTTCCTGACCACGGCCGCGATGTGCGGGGTGGGGCTGGCGCCGGACGGCAGCATCCGGGCCGATGCCGGCTATTATGCCGACGTCTTCGCCCGTCGTGACACCGATCCGCTCGTCCTGCTGAAGGTGAGGCCCGGCAATGACGCGTTCCAGATCCTGGTTGACCCGTTGACCGGCGAGATGCCGGGGACCGGGCGGGTTCAAGGCTGGACTCGAAGCGCCGACCAGCCCGTCGGCTTGCTGGTCGGCAAGATGGGGATCGACACCGGCTGGACCGAGGGACGCATCCTCGGCATAGCCCCCGGCCGCTTCGGCGAGTACTTGCTCTGTACCGACGCACCCGCGTCCGCAGGCGATGTCGGCGGCCCTGTGTGGAGGAACGACGCCGCGGGGCTGCGCGCGCTGGGCACCGTCGTTGGAATCAGCGACGAGGGTGGAGCCTGCTACCGCCCTATCCAAGAGACCCTGTACCACTACGGCGCGTACCTGCCGTCTTTCGGACCCGACCAAGGTCGCCCTGGTTGGGGCACCTTCGCGCCGGGGATGATCGACTACCCTGGCACGGTCGACGCCACCTACCTCGGCCGCATCCTGGACAAGGGGGACGACTGGCGACAGTGAGCCCGCCTCAGTCGAGGAAGAAGGATGCCGCGGCGCGCGCCTGGTAGGCCACGTCGTCGAGGTCGTCGCCGACGACGTTGACGTGCCCGACCTTGCGCCCCGGGCGCGGCGCCTTGCCGTAGGTGTGGACCTTCGCCTGCGGGTGCTCGTCCATAGCGGCCGCGAAGCGCGCGTCCAGCGGGTCGTCCGCCGGCCCGCCGAGGATGTTGACCATCACGGCCCACCCCGCGACCGGATCGGTGTCGCCGAGCGGAAGGTCGAGCACGGCGCGCAGGTGCTGTTCGAACTGGCTGGTCACCGCACCGTCCTGGCTCCAGTGACCGCTGTTGTGCGGGCGCATGGCCAGCTCGTTCACGAGCAGCCGCTCGTCGGTGGTCTCGAACAGCTCGACCGCCAGCATCCCGGTCACGCCCAGTCCTTCGGCGATCGCGACGCCGATCTCGGACGCCACCCGCTGCAGTCGCTCGTTCGAGTGCGGGGCCGGTGCGATCACCTCGGCGCACACCCCGTCGCGCTGGACCGTCTCGACGACGGGGTAGGCCTTCATGGCGCCCGACGGACGACGGGCGACCTGCTGGGCGAGCTCTCTCGTGAAGTCGACGAGCTCCTCGACGAGGAGTGCGCCGCCACGGGCGTCCTCGGCGAGCGTCGCGAACCAGTCCTCGGCCTCGGTGCCCGCCGAGACCACGCGGACGCCCTTGCCGTCGTAGCCCCCGCGGGGAGTCTTCACGACCGCTCGCCCGCCGTGGTCGTCGATGAAGGCCTGCAGCTCCTCGGTGTCGGTGACCGCCGCCCAGTCGGGCTGCGGCATCCCGAGCTCCTGAAGGCGCGCCCGCATGACGAGCTTGTCCTGCGCGACCTTGAGCGCATCGGGGCCGGGATGAACGGCGATGCCCTCGCCGACGAGCGCGGCCAGCACGTCCTGCGGCACATGCTCGTGGTCGAAGGTCACGACATCGACGTCGCGCGCGAACGCGAGCACGGTGGCGGCGTCGCGGTAGTCGCCGACGGCAGTGGCGGCGAGGGATGCCGACATCCCCTCGTCTTCGGCGAGCACGCGCAGCTCGACTCCGAGTTCGACCGCCGGCGCGATCATCATGCGGGCCAGCTGGCCACCTCCGACGACTCCGACTCGCAGCGCCATGCCACTCCCTCTCGACTCAAGACTCCCTCCATCATCCCGCACACCGGAATGGCGGACGAGCCGGTCAGGACTGCGGCAGGGGCGGCCGAGGCGGAACAGCAGGCGGCGGACCGGGCGGCAGCGGCTGGGCGTCGCGGTGCGCGAGGATCTGATTCACCTCGACCTGATCGACCAGCGCCTCGTGCACGAGCTCGGCGCTGGGGATGTTGGCGAGCCGCAGCGGCTCGTCGACGCCGTTGGCGAGCGTGATCGTGCCCGCACCCCACATGCGCTGCAGCAGGCCGCGATGGACCTTCAGCGTGTAGCCCCGGACATGTGCCAGCTCCCTGCGCTTCGCCGAGAACACTCCGCGACGCTCCATCACCCGCCGCGTCGTGATCGTGTACACGTGCCCCAGCCACGCGAGGTATGGCAGGACCACGATCAGGAGCACCACGGCGGCGGCCGCGGCGAGCAGCATCCAGTTCTCGAACGGCGCCGGCAGGTTGCCGTAGAAGTACCCGCAGGCACCGGCGACGGCGATGAGCACGAGGGCCGACCACGTGAGCCGGCGCGCATGGGGGCGGAAGCGCGCGACGAGCAGCTCCGGGGTGGGCGCGCCGGGGGCCGGCGTCAGCGGCCTGCCACCGTAGCTCGTCGGCTGCGTCATGTCCCCATTGTGCGGCGAGCCGCCGACAGCCCGGGGTGAACCCGCCGTTTTACGTCATCCGCGCGCGTGTCGTCTCGCTCGTACCTCGCTCGCTCAACGACCGGGGCTCGGATGCCTCGGGACCGGCGTGTGCGCCGGGTGCAGGCGTTTCGTCTCGCTCGTACCTCGCTCGCTCAACGACCGGGGCTCGGATGCCTGGGGGCCGGCGGGTGCTCCGTGCGCAGGCGTTTCGTCTCGCTCGTACCTCGCTCGCTCAGCGAACGGGGCTCAGGAGCGGGGACGGGCTCGCACGTGCACGACGTCGCCGGCCGACACGACGCTCTCGTACTCGCCGTCCTGTACGACGACGAGGCGCCCGTCGGGGTCGACGCGCTGGGCCCGGCCCCACAGCGTCTGGCCGTCGGGCAGCGACACCGCGACGTCGCTTCCCAGAGTGCTGCAGAGCGCCTCGACCTCTGCGAGCACGCCCGAGGCGGCGGCATCCCCGCCGGCGGCGGCCAGCGCGGTGAGCTGTTCGTCGAGGGCGGCGACGTAGTCCGCCAGCAGGCGATCCTCGTCGCACGTCAGACCCACGACCGCGAACGAGGTCGCGGTGTCGACGGGGAGGTCGGCGCGCGGCATCCGTGTGTTCACGCCCGATCCGACGACGACGACATCGGGGTGGCCGGGCACGACCTCGGCGAGGATGCCGCAGACCTTCCCGCCGTCGATCAGCACGTCGTTCGGCCACTTGAGCGTCGCGGTATGCGCAGAGCCTGCGAGCTGCGCACCGATCGCACGCGTCATCGCGGCGCCCGCCAGCAGCGGGATCCAGCCCCTGGCCGCTGCGGGGATCGCCGCGGCATCGATGACGACCGAGACGGCGAGGGCGGATCCGGGCGGCGTCACCCACGTGCGGTCCAGGCGGCCGCGACCCGCGCGCTGGTCTCTGGTCAGCAGCAGCGACAGATGGGGCCATTCGTGCGGGGCGTCGACGACGTGCCGCACGACGTCGGCATTGGTCGAGTCGGTGGTCTCCACGACCTGGACGCGCGGGCTCACGGCTGCCGCGAGCGGGAACCCCTCGGACGAGTACGACATGATGCTCACCGTACGCGCCTCCCCGCGTCGGCGCCGCTCGAGCGGCCGCCCTTCCCGCCGGGGACCCACAGCGGATGCCGCGACCCCTTGTGTGAACCCTCCAACAGATCCCCTGAGCCCGCCGATAGGGTGGAATCCGTGACCGATCAGCCCGACCTCTCGACGACCGCCGGCAAGATCGCCGACCTCCGCGCACGCTTCCAGGAGGCCGTCCTCGATCCCGAGGAGGTCGCAAAGGAGAAGCAGCACGCGAAGGGCAAGGGCACCGCCCGCGAGCGCATCGACATGCTCCTCGACACCGGCAGCTTCGTCGAGCTCGACGAGTACGTGCGCCACCGCACCACGGCGTTCGGCATGGACCGCTCCCGCCCCTACGGCGACTCCGTCGTCAGCGGCGTCGGTACGATCCACGGCCGCACGGTGGCGGTCTACTCGCAGGACTTCTCGACCTTCGGCGGATCGCTCGGCGAGGTCGCCGGCGAGAAGATCATCAAGGTCATGGAGTTCGCCCTCCGCTCCGGCATCCCGATCGTGGGAATCCTGGACTCCGGCGGCGCCCGCATCCAGGAAGGCGTCGTCGCCCTCGGCAAGTACGGCGAGATCTTCCGCCTCAACACCCGAGCATCGGGCGTCATCCCGCAGATCTCGATCATCATGGGCCCGGCTGCCGGTGGTGCCGTGTACTCCCCCGCCCTCACCGACTTCGTCGTGATGGTCGACAAGACCAGCCAGATGTTCGTCACCGGTCCCGACGTGATCAAGACCGTGACCGGCGAGGACGTCGGCATGGAGGAGCTCGGCGGCGCGTACACGCACAACACCCGCTCGGGCGTCGCGCACTACCTCGCCGAGGACGAGGACGACGCGATCGACTACGTCCGCTCGATGCTCGGATTCCTCCCCGACAACAACATGGCCGAGCTGCCCGTCTACGAGAGCGGTTTCGAATTCGAAACCACGGATGCCGACCGCGCGCTGAACGCGATCATCCCCGACTCGCCGAACCAGCCGTACGACATCCACCAGGTGATCCGCGGGATCGTCGACGCCGAGGACTTCCTCGAGGTGCAGCCGCTGTTCGCACCGAACATCGTCATCGGCTTCGGCCGCATCGAGGGCCGCTCCGTGGGAATCATCGCCAACCAGCCCTCGCAGATGGCGGGCACGCTGAACATCGAGGCCGGCGAGAAGGCGAGCCGCTTCGTGCGCTTCTGCGACGCCTTCTCGATTCCGATCGTCACCCTCGTGGACGTTCCGGGCTACCTGCCCGGCACCGACCAGGAGTGGACCGGCGTCATCCGCCGCGGCGCGAAGCTGCTCTACGCGTACGCCGAGGCGACCGTCCCGCTGGTGACCGTGATCCTCCGCAAGGCCTACGGCGGCGCCTACATCGTCATGGGCTCCAAGCAGCTGGGCGCCGATGTGAACCTGGCGTGGCCGACGGCCGAGATCGCCGTCATGGGCGGCCAGGGCGCCGTGAACATCCTCTACCGCGGCGAGATCAAGCGCGCAGAAGAAGCAGGCGAGGATGTCGCCGCGGTGCGGACACGCCTCGCCAACGAGTACACGTACAACGTCGCCTCGCCCTTCCTCGCCGCCGAGCGCGGCGAGCTCGACGGCATCATCGAGCCGGCGCAGACGCGGGTCTCCATCGCGAAGGCCCTGCGGGCGCTCCGCGGCAAGCGCGCCAGCCTGCCCCCCAAGAAGCACGGGAACATCCCGCTGTGAGCCTCGCGGACGACCAGGCGGTGCCTGCCGAGGCCGGCGGGGATCCTGCCGCGCCCGACCGCGTCACGATCGACATGCGTCGCGGCACGGCCACGGAGGAGGAGCTCGCAGCGCTCATCGCCGTCGTGAGCGAGGCGTACACCGGCGAGGCGGCAGAGGCCGTCGCCGAGGACCGGGTGCGACGCACGGGCTGGGAGCTCTCGCAGCGTGCCCTGCGGCAGCCGCTCGACCGCGACCTGGGCTGGGGTCGCTTCGGCTGATCACGCGGCCCTCGTCGGAGGCCTCCAAAGCGCTTGCGCCGGGCTCGTGGGTCTTGTCCCCCGAAATACCTACAGACACAGCCCTTGATACCTGGAGATACTTGATCCGCTGGAACGCTTCTGCGTTCGGTCGGTCCGACTCCGCACTGCGGTATCCCCGGATCTGGCCATGCGGACGGTTTTCGGGTAACCGTCCGCGCAGGCGAGGGGCGGGCGGCTTCGCCGCCCCTCGCCTCCTTCTTCTCCGTTCCCCGCCTGGTTCCTCCCCCTCCTGGCGGGGAGCGAGTACGCCATCCGTGCTCGTGTCCCCGTGCGGCGCTGCGCTGCGCTGACCGAACGCATCCGACTCGTTCGCGTGATGCGACGGCATCCCGACTGGCTCAGCGGTCGCCGATCAGCGCCATGCGAGCCCCGAGCCGCGAGCACCATCGGAAGCGCCCGCCAGAGCGGTCAGGCCCGGCCGGGGTGCGGGATCTCGAGCCAGAGGTCGACGGAGTCCTCGTCGCTGGGCCCAGCGACGGACGGCGAGCGTCCCACGACCGTGACGGCCACCCGCTCGTCAGGCGAGGTGCGGATGTAGAGCCGGTCGGATGTGGCAGACCGCAGCGCGTCGGCCAGCTGCGCGCGGATGACGCTCAGCTGCTCGTCGTCGACGTCGTCGAGCCCGCCCTCGTCGAGGACCGTGACGTTCGCGCCACGACGCCGCGCACGCTCGAGCTCGGCGCGCACCTCGTCATCGAGCAGGCGGGGTCCGCGCATCTCATCGCGCAGCTTGCCCTCAGCAATCCGCGCCTCCAGACGGTCGGGATCGCTGAGCACCCCGGCGTGAGCGACCGTGCGCGTGAGCACGGGCCCCGCCACTGCGAGCGCCTTCTGCACCTGCACCCGGCGTTCCCGCTGGCGCACGATCTGCGAGGTCTGCCATCCCGTCGCCGCGCGCTGCAGCCGCGTGAGGCGGGACGTGTCGCGGGCGGCCCGGTCCATCGAGAACACCAGCAGCTGCGCGCACGTCACCCAGACGATGGAGCCGACGAGCCCGAGCGCGAGCGCATTCACCGGTCCCATCCAGAGCATCGACGCGACGGTGAGCGCGACGATGCCCGTCCATGCCGTCCATGGGCGACGGCGCACCATGACGATGGTCATGAGCGCGCCGATCCCGCCCAGGTACCAGGTCGCGAACGGCGCCGTGCGCGCGTCGGCCCCCACCGAGACCGAGATCGCGCTCGGCACGATGACCGCACACGCGAGCGCCAGGACCTGCGCGATCGGCGGGAGCCGGACAGGACCGCGGATGCCGTCCACCGCCGTCTTCGCGTCGTCCTCGGCGTGTGCGCCCGTCGCGGGCGACGGGGCAGGAGGCGGCGTGGATCGCGTCGATGCGGGTTCCCAGAAGATGCAGAGCCAGGTGGTCGCGAGATAGAACGCGAGAGTGACCACGACGACGAGGGGCTGCGTGATGGGTCCGGTCCACGAGAGGCCTCGCGCGGCAAGGTACGCCGTGAAGGCGACGGCGAGCACGACCAGGACGTTCTTGACGCTGATCATGCGGCGGACTCCTGCCAGGTGAGCCGCACGACGGTGCCGTGCGGACCGGTCTCGAGATCCGCATGCCCGCCCACGGCGGCGACACGGGCCATGATCGACGCGCGGATGCCCAGCCGGTCGTCCGGGACGGCATCCAGGTCGAAGCCCTCGCCGGCGTCGTGCACCTCTACACGCACGCGCCCGTGGGTCTCCATCACCGCGACGCCGAGGCCGGCGCCACCGGCGTGCTGGAGGGCGTTCGCGACCGCCTGCGTCGCGGCGAGCGCGAGCGCCCGCGCCACGCGCCCCGGAATGAGCGACCCGGCGTCGTCGAACTCTCGCTGCACGTCGACGTCGACGCCCAGCTCGGCGGCGGCCGCATCGATCTCGGCGGCGAGGGCCGCGACATCCCACGGCTCGTCGGTGCCCTCGTGCGCATCCTGCTCGGTGTTGGCGAGCCGCGTGAGCGCCTCGCGCGCCATCGACGCCGCGAGCGTGCGCTCGCGCGGCGTGCTCGCCCGCTCCGCGGCGATGAGCGCTGCCAGCACGCTGTCGTGCATGAGGGCTGCGACGGCCACGCGCTCCTGCTCCGCGGCATCCGCCGCCGCAGCCTGCGCGTAGGAGGCGACCGCCCGGGCACGCGTCTCGTCGACGTTGACGGCGATCGAGCGGAACAGCCAGCCCAGTGTGAGGATCACGCCGCCGAGGATGAGGGCGAACGACACGTCTAGTCCGACGGTCATCCAGTAGTCGCTGTCGAAGTCGACCTGCATCATCCGCACCAGTCCGAAGAGGACCGGGGCGAGGATCGTCCAGCCGATCTGCAGCGGGAAGGGGAAGGCCAGCACCGCGGCGAGGGTCGCAAGGTTGACCAAGTACCAGATCCACGGCTCTTCGATGCCCGCCGGCGTCACTCCCGCGGTGGCGATCGGCCAGGCGACCAGCGCGAGCACGTAGACGAGAGCGAAGACACCCGCAGCCACCCGGACGCCGCGCCCGATGACGCACGCGAGGATCATCACCGCGAGAGTGCCGAACACCGAGATCATCAGGGCTTCGTGCCACCCGGGCCGCTCGTCGGTCGAGCCCAGCGCCGCAAGGAACGCCTGGACGCCGAGGATGAGCGATCCGAAGGCGCCGCCGACGAGCGAGATGATCCGCTCCACGCGTGAACGCGTGAACGACCCGACGCCCGCAGTCGCCTGCGGCGAGTGGGGAATCTGACCCCACGCCGTGTCGAGCACGCCGGTCTGCGCGTCAACGGCCACGCGCACTGTCTCCTGGGTCGGCTGATGGCTCGACGAGGATGCCGTCTTCGACGGCGCGGTGCAGCAGGTCGATCTTGGTGGGAGCGGGGCGCCCGACCTCGACGTACTTGACGCGGATGCGCGTGATGTTCTCCTTCGCCGTGGAGTACGCGACCCCGAGGCGGTCGGCGACGACCTTCAGCGGAAGCCCTGCGGCGTACAGCCGCAGCACGTCGCGTTCCCGGGCCGACAGCTGCGCGTCGGCGAACGCGCGGTCGCCCTCGACGGCGCTGGCCCACTCGACGTTGTTGAGCGGCTCGCCGCGCGCCACCGTGCGCACCGCTGCGATCACGTCGCCGATGGGCGAGGACTTGCTGACGACACCGGCAGCGCCGGCGGCCAGGGCCTCGCGCACCGCTGCCGGGCGGTCGGCGACACTGTGGATGATGACACTCGACCCGTCGAGCACCAGGCGCCGCACGTTCTCGGTGACCGTTGTGCCATCGCCGAGCGTCAGATCGAGCACCACGACGTCAGCCGGCGGCTGGCGCGATCGTGCCCGCCACTCCACATACTCGGTCACGGTGCTGCCCGAGAAGGCGACGTTCATCGCCTCCGCACGGACGCAGGCCGCCTCCAGCCCGAGCCGTACCGATTCGTGGTCGTCGATGAAGGCCACGCGCGTCATTCCGCCAGCCTAGCCACGTGCGTCACCCGCGGGTGAGAACCGCCACGGCTTCGACGTGATGCGAGTTCGGGAATAGATCCAGGGCGTCGACGCTCGCCAGGTCGTAGCCGCCGGCGCGGAAGGTGGCGATGTCGCGGGAGAGCGCCACCGGATCGCAGGCGACGTAGACGACCGTCTTCGGCGAGAGCGCCGTGATGTGCTCGACGACATCGCGTCCTGCTCCCGAGCGCGGCGGGTCGAGGAGGACGACTCCCCGGGACAGGCGCTCTCGTTCGGAGGCGGATGCCTCGGCGGCGAGCCGCGCCAGCCAGCGGTCGACCCGGGCAGTCTCGGCCCGGGCGCCGACCCAGTCGACGAGATTCTCGCCCGCGTGCTCGGTGGCGCGCGCGTCGGATTCGACGCTCGTCACTCGCGTCGACGGCCCGCCGAGCTCACCGAGGGTCGCCGCGAACAATCCCACGCCGCCGTAGAGGTCCAGATGCCACGCGTCGGGGTCGACGGCAGGAGCATCTCCCGGGAGGATGCTCACCGCGGCCGACACGGCCGTGGTCAGCGTGTGCGCCGCAAGCCTGTGGACCTGCCAGAAGCCGCCGGCGTCGACGCGGAACTCCCGGCCGCCGACGCGTTCGACCACGACCTCGGGCGCGGGCGTCTTGCCGGAACGCCGCCCGGGTGCCAGGCGGCTACCGCGCCCACGCCGGGTGGCGGCATCCCGATGCGTCTGTCGCCGGGGCAGCACCCGCACGCGACCGTCCGCGGGCTGTACGAGATCGATGCGGCCGGGCTCGCCGCCGCGCAGCTCGAGCGCGGTGCGCTCGACTTCCGCGGTCGCGAGCGGCAGGTCCTCGAGCGGCACCACGCGATGGCTGCGCGCCGCGTACTGCCCGACGTTGCCGTCGTCGTCGACGTGCAGGCTCACCCGCGTGCGCCACCCGGTGCCGTCGACGGTCTCGCCGTCGGCGTCCTGGGCGCCGCCCTCGGTGCCGTCCGGCGTCGGCGGAGCAGAGACGGCGCTCATCGTCGCCGTGGGCGCGTCGATGCGGCCGAAGCGCTGAAGGGCGTCGAGCAGGACCTCGAGCTTGAGGCTGCGCTGATGCGCGAGCTCGATATGGCCGAAGTCGGCGCCGCCGGGGCGCTGCTCGGGCGGCACGTCGACATCGGCCTGCCGCCAGACGTGGAGCTGGCGATGCGGCGACGCCTCGAGAACCTCGAGCGTCTCGGCACGCCAGAACGACGACTTGGCCGTGTCGGTGAGGCGCACGCGGACACGCTCCCCCGGAATCGTGTCGGGCACGAACACGACGCGTCCCTCGTGCCGGGCGACGAAGACGCCGCCATGGGCGACGCCCGTGATGTCGAGGTCGAGGAGGTCGCCGGTTCCGCTCATCCGTCGAGCCTACGGCTCGGCCGCGTACCGTGGGAGCATGCGCGTCTGCCTCGCCTCGACCTCGCCCGCCCGGCTCATGCTGCTGGGACAGTTCGGCATCCGTCCGCTCACGATCGCCCCCGACGTCGACGAGGAGGCTGTGATCGCCGCGGTCGAGGCGGCCGAGCAGCGCGCGCTGGCTCCCGACGAGCACGTGCTCTTACTCGCTCGGCGCAAGGCGGCCGACGTGGCCGCGAGGCTGCGCGACGACATCCCGGGATTCGACGGCATCGTCATCGGCGGCGACTCGATGTTCGAGCTCGACGGCGAGGTGCTCGGCAAGCCGTACACGCCCGAGAGCGCCGCGGCCCGCTGGCGGGCGATGCGCGGCCGCACCGGCGTGCTGCACTCGGGGCACGCCGTCGTTCGCATCGAGCCGGGCGAGGCGCCGCGCGAGGTACATGCGACGGCCGCGGCATCCGTCTCCTTCGTGGACGACGTGACGGATGCCGAGATCGACGCGTACGTCGCGAGCGGCGAGCCGCTGCACGTGGCCGGTGCGTTCACCGTCGACAGCCTCGGCGGGGCCTTCATCGAACGCGTCGAGGGCGACCCCTCGACCGTCGTCGGCATGTCGGTGTCGACGCTGCGCCGACTCGTCCGGGAGGTGGGCGTGGAGTGGACCGCGTTGTGGCACACGTCCGATCCGTCGCTCGGTCGGTCCGAGACCGATCCGGTCACGCTGTAAGAGGCACCTCCGACGGGCGACCGGCGTTGTAGTAGGAATCCCACGTTTCTCGTCGGTTCTTGTATGAACCGGTCAAAAGCCCCGGTGGTGCCGTCGGTAGGCTGGCATCCATGCCCCAGATCGCCAAGGTTCTCATTGCCAACCGCGGCGAGATCGCCGTTCGCGTCATCCGCGCCGCCCGCGATGCGGGCAAGGCGTCTGTCGCCGTCTACGCCGACCAGGACCGCGACGCCATGCACGCCCGCCTCGCCGACGAGGCATACGCGCTCGAAGGCTCGACCAGCGCCGAGACGTACCTGTCGATCGACAAGATCCTGTCGGTCGCCCGCCGCTCCGGCGCTGACGCCGTGCACCCCGGGTACGGATTCCTCGCTGAGAACGCCGACTTCGCTCGCGCCGTGATCGGCGCCGGGCTGGTGTGGATCGGCCCGTCACCCGAGGCGATCGAGGCCCTCGGCGACAAGGTGACCGCCCGCGCCGTCGCCGAGAAGGTCGGAGCTCCCCTCGCACCGGGCACCCCCGGCCCCGTCGCAGGCGCCGACGAGGTCGTCGCTTTCGCCGAAGAGGTCGGTCTGCCCATCGCCATCAAGGCGGCGTACGGCGGCGGCGGCCGAGGCCTCAAGGTCGCCCGCACGATCGACGAGGTGCCCGAGATGTTCGAGTCGGCCACGCGCGAGGCGATCACCGCGTTCGGCCGCGGCGAGTGCTTCGTCGAGAAATACCTCGACAAGCCGCGCCACGTCGAGACGCAGTGCCTCGCGGATGCCGCCGGCAATGTCGTCGTGATCTCGACGCGCGACTGCTCGCTGCAGCGGCGTCACCAGAAGCTCGTCGAGGAGGCGCCCGCGCCGTTCCTCTCGGACGAGCAGAACGCCATCCTCTACGACGCGTCGAAGGCCATCCTCAAGGAGGTCGGCTACGTCGGTGCGGGCACCTGCGAGTTCCTCATCGGCGCCGACGGCACGATCTCCTTCCTCGAGGTCAACACGCGCCTTCAGGTCGAGCACCCCGTGTCGGAGGAAGTCACCGGCATCGACCTCGTGCGCGAGCAGTTCCGCCTCGCCGAGGGCGAGGAGCTCGGCTACGACGACCCGATCGCCGACGGCCACTCGATCGAGTTCCGCATCAACGGCGAAGACCCGGGGCGCGGATTCCTCCCCCAGCCCGGGCCTATCCACGTCTTCAAGACCTTCGGCGGCCCCGGCATCCGTCTGGACTCCGGCGTCACCGCCGGCGACAGCGTGTCGGGAGCGTTCGACTCGCTGCTCGCGAAGATCATCGTCACCGGCCGCGACCGCGCCGAGGCGCTCGAGCGCTCGCGTCGCGCCCTCGACGAGTTCGAGGTGTCGGGGCTTCCCACCGTTCTGCCGTTCCACCGGGCGGTGGTCCGCGACCCCGCGTTCGTCGCGGCGGACGGCCGGTTCGGCGTCTACACGCGCTGGATCGAGACCGAGTTCGTGAACGACATCCCGCCGTGGGACGGCGAGCTCGACGCGCCGGCGCCCGCCGAGGCACGGCACACCGTGGTCGTCGAGGTCGCAGGCAAGCGCCTCGAGGTGAGCCTGCCCGACCGCGTGGTCACCGCACCCGGTGTCGCCGGTCGCCCTGCCGCCGTGCCGCCGTCGCGGCGCTCCCACGCCCCCACCGTGGTGGCGGGCGCATCGGGCGACGCGGTGAAGTCGCCCATGCAGGCGACCATCGTCAAGGTCGCCGTCGAGGAGGGCCAGCAGGTCGTCAAGGGCGACCTGGTCGTGGTGCTCGAGGCGATGAAGATGGAGCAGCCCATCCAGGCGCACAAGGACGGCGTCATCGGCGCGATCAACGCGAACCCCGGTACCACGGTGTCGGCCGGCCACCAGCTGCTGACGATCAGCTGATCCGGCGGAATCGCTCGGCGCCTGCGCGTCCTGCCAGGGTGTGACCCATGCCTTTTCGGCCGATGAACTTCCGGCTCACACACCTCTTGCGAGACGCGTCGCTCCACCTGCCAGGAGTGTGAGCAGCATGTTCAGCGACAGCAGTCACCCACGCGTGTGAGCAGCGGCACGCCCACGAGCGCCGTGTGAGCCGGACGTTCATCGGCACGACCCCCACACCCGTGTGAGCAGGAAGTTCAGCGAAGCCCGCACACCGGCGCGCACGCACCGCACCGCACCGCACCGCGCCGGACCGCACTGCACGGCACCGCACCGCACCGCACCGCAGTGTGAGCCGGAAGTTCATCGCCACGACACCCCACACCGTGTGAGCCGGAAGTGTGCGCCGGAAGTTCACCGACACGACACCCCACACCGTGTGAGCAGGAAGTTCAGCGAAGCAGACACACCGCACCGGAAGTGTGAGCCGGAAGTTCATCGACCCCCGCAGAGGGTGTCTGCGGGCGCGGCGGGGAAGGATGGTCTACGGCCGCCCGGTCGCCGGCGGACGCGGGGCATACGTCTCGTTCGCGATGCCCGACCATCCCGAGCTGCGCGCCGTCGTCGACGCCGGCGCGAACCGGGCCGCGGAACTGTGGCGCGCGAACAGCGGACTCGGCTGACGGCGCGATGACGGATGCAGGCTGCCCACGGCATCCGTCAGTCCATCGCGTCATTCCACCGGTCGTCGCCCGCCGTTCCCCCCGATCCTCACCCGCGGATGAGTGCGCTGATGCGCTCGCCTTCAACAGGTCAACCGGGCCTCGACAGGAGACCCGGCTCGCAGAAGTCCTGTGGAGCCGCGGTTGACCTGTGGAAGGTGCGACGAGGCGACATCTCCGACGACGTCAACCGCGCCGCGAGCCGGGCGCATGCCGCCGGGCGGGCCACGGACGCGGCGCGCAGCATCGCCGGCGAAGCGGCGATGACGGGTGCCGCCGGCGGGACGGATGCCGCGCGCCCGCGGCATCCGTCAGCCCGGGTCAGCCGCCGTAGACGTTGTGGTCGACGACGTGCATCGCGCGGGCGGCGTCGGTGATGCTGCCCGACAGCGACGGGTAGACCGCGAAGACGCGGGAGACCTGGTCGACGGTGAGGCGGCGCTCGACCGCGATCGCGATCGGGTAGATGAGCTCCGAGGCGCGGGGGGCGACGATCACGCCGCCGATGACGGTGCCGCTGCCCTCGCGGGCGATGAGCTTGACGAAGCCGTCCTTGACGCCCATCATCTTCGCGCGCGGGTTGGCGGCCAGCGGCAGCTTGTGCACGACGCCGTTGATGTGGCCGTCCTCGATGTCCTTCTCCTGCCAGCCGATCGTCGCGATCTCGGGGGCGGTGAAAATGTTCGAGGTGATGCGGCGGCGCTCGAGCGGGATGACGACATCGCCGAGCGCGTGGAAGATCGCGGTGCGGCCCTGCATCGAGGCGACGGACGCAAGCGGCACGAAGGTGGTGCAGTCGCCGGCGGCGTAGATGTTCGGCACCGACGTGCGCGCGACGCGGTTGACCTGGATGTTGCCGGACTCGGTCATCTGAACACCGGCCTCTTCGAGGCCGATGCCCGTGGTGTTGGGGATCGAGCCGACGGCCATCAGGCAGTGGCTGCCCTCGACGGTGCGGCCGTCCGACAGCGTCACGACGACGCCCTCACCGGTGTTCTCGACCTTCTCGGCCCGCGACTTCGACAGCAGCTTCATGCCGCCGCGCTTGAAGACGCGCTCCAGGACGGCGGCGGCATCCTTGTCCTCCCCCGGAAGCACCTGGTCACGGCTGGAGACCAGCGTCACCTTCGCGCCCAGGTTCATGTACGCGCCGGCGAACTCGGCGCCGGTCACGCCCGATCCGACCACGATGAGGTGCTCGGGCAGCGCGCTCATGTTGTACAGCTGCGTCCACGTGAGGATGCGGTCGCCGTCCGGCTTGGCGCTGGCGAGCTCGCGCGGCGACGAGCCGGTCGAGACGACGAGCGTGTCCGCCTCGATGCGGTCGAAGTCGGTGCCACCGGGGCCGGTCGACACCACGACGGCATGGTCGCCCTCGAGTCGCCCGTGACCGGAGATGATGCGGACGCCCGCCTCGACCAGCGACGCGCGCATGTCGTCGGACTGCTGCCGGGCGAGCGTGAGCAGGCGCTTGTTCACGGCGCTCAGGTTGATCGCGATCTCGGGCTTGAGGGGCTTGCCGTCCTTGCCCTTCGCGAACAGCTGCACACCGAGGTCACCGGCTCCGGCGATCGCGACGGCCGCGTCGGCGGTCGCGATGAGCGACTTGGACGGGACGACGTCCGTGATGACGGCCGAGCCGCCGATGCCTGCCCGTTCGACCACCGTCACCTCGGCTCCGAGCTGGGCGGCGGCCAGCGCCGCGTCGTAGCCTCCGGGTCCGCCGCCGAGGATGGCGACGCTCTGGGTGGTCTCGAAGCTGATCGACATGGATTCCATTCTCCCCTGCCGGATGCCGCGGCGACGACACATACGGCGACACTCCCGAAGACCCGGCGCAGCGCACTCGCTGGCCCTTGTGCCCGGCGGTTCCTAAAGTGGTGACATGTCAGACACCACCGGCAATCCTCTCGACGACCCCACGGCCAACCCTTTCGAGGTCGCCGCCGCCGCCGCGGAGGACATCGCCCGCATCACCCGCGTCGAGCGTCACGACATCGCGTTGACCCTCGGCAGCGGCTGGGGCAAGGCCGCGGAGCTCCTCGGCGAGACGACCGCGACGTTCCCCGCGACGCAGGTGACCGGCTTCAGCGCTCCCGCGCTCAGCGGTCACGTCGGGACGCTGCGGAGCATCGTCACACCGAAGGGCCGCCGCGTGCTGGTGATCGGCGCCCGCACCCACTACTACGAGGGCTACGGCGTGCGACGGGTGGTGCACAGTGTGCGCACGGCCGCCGCGGCCGGAGCCCGCACGATGGTCCTCACCAACGGCGCCGGGGGCATCAAGCACACCTGGACGCCGGGTCGGCCGGTGCTCATCAGCGACCACATCAACCTCACCGGCGACTCGCCGCTCGAGGGTGCCACGTTCATCGACCTCACCGACCTCTACTCGCTCCGCCTGCGCGACCTGGCGCGATCGATCGATCCGAGCCTCGACGAAGGCGTGTACTGCCAGTTCCGCGGACCCCAGTACGAGACCCCGGCCGAGGTGCAGATGGCGAAGGCGATCGGCGGGCACATCGTCGGCATGTCGACGGCGCTCGAGGCCATCGCCGCGCGCCAGGCCGGCATGGAGATCCTCGGCTTCTCGCTGATCACCAACATGGCCGCCGGCATCCAGAAGACACCGCTCAGCCACCAGGAGGTGCTCGACGCCGGCCGCGAGGCCGAGCCCGTCATCTCGTCGCTCCTCGCCCGTGTGATCGGCGCGCTGTGAGCGGCGCGGAGGTTCCGGCCGCGAGCCCGGACGTGCAGGAGCCGGCACCCGAGAAGGTTCCGGCCGGGTCGGATGCCGCCACCGACGTGCTCGAGCGCGCGCACGCATGGCTCGCGCAGGACCCCGACGGCGAGACGCGCAACGAGCTGCGAGCGCTGATCGAGGCCGCCGAGTCCGGCGATCCGGCGGCCGCGGACGAGCTGGCGGACCGCTTCTCGACGCGCCTGGGCGACGAGCACGCGGTTCATGCGGTTGCTGCCGCCGCCGCCGAGGGCGCAGCGGACGCTGGCGCCGAGGGCGCAGCGGAGACACCGGACGCCGCCGCGGATGTCGAGGCGGGGGCCGAGACACCGGATGCCGCCGCCGCAGCGATGCCCGATGCACCGGAGCTCACCGAGCCGCCGTCCACCGATGCGCTCGAGGCGGAGGGGCCGGAGGTTCCCGGCATCCTCGACGAGGCCCCGATCGTGGTGATCGGCTACGACGGTCGTCGCAACTCCGACGTGTTCGCGCGCGACTCCGCCGAGATCTTCGCCGGCGCGGGTCTGCGAGCCATCCAGCTCCCCCGCCTGCTCCCGACCCCCGTGCTCGCGTTCGCGGTGCGGCACTTCGGCGCCGCGGCCGGCGTGATGGTGACCGCGAGCCACAACCCGCCCGACGACAACGGCTACAAGGTGTACCTGGGCGGCGCCGACGACGGCTCGCAGATCGTCTCGCCCGCCGACGCCGAGATCGCCGCGCACATCGCACGGGTGGCCGAGGCCGGCGACATCAGCACGCTCCCCCGCTCGCTCGCCTTCGAGGTGGCCGCCGAGAGCGTCGTCGACGACTACATCGCGGCGACCGCCGCCGTCGCCCCGGCGCCGGCCGGAGCGGACGGTCTCACCTGGGTCTACACCGCGATGCACGGCGTCGGGTGGGAGACGCTGTCGCGCATCCTCGAGGCCGCCGGCTACCCGGCGCCGGTGCCGGTGTCGGCGCAGCTCGAACCCGACGGCACCTTCCCGACAGTCGCGTTCCCGAACCCCGAGGAACCGGGCGCGATGGATCTCGCCTTCGACGCCGCCCGCGAGACCGGCGCCGAGCTCGTGATCGCCAACGACCCCGACGCCGACCGGCTCGCCGTCGCCCTGCCCGACGACTCCGCCGAAGGCGGCTGGCGACGGCTGACCGGCAACGAGATCGGCCTGCTGCTGGGGTGGCGCGCCGCGCAGCTCGCGACGGCCGACGGCCCGGCCCCCGACGGCGCATCGCTCGCCTGCTCGCTGGTCTCCTCCCCCGGCCTGCAGGCCGTCGCCGAGCACTACGGCCTCGACTTCCACGCCACGCTGACCGGGTTCAAGTGGATCTCCCGCGCCCCCGGCATCGTGTTCGGATTCGAGGAGGCGCTCGGCTATCTCGTGAACCCCGGCACCGTGCGCGACAAGGACGGCATCTCGGCCGCCGTGGCGATGCTCGGCATGGTGACGGAGGCGCGCGGTCGTGGCGCGACGCTCGGCGATCTCCTCGCCGAGTTCGAGGAGCAGTTCGGCGCCTTCGCGAGCGACCAGGTGTCGATCCGCGTCGACGACGTGTCGCAGATCTCGAGCATCATGGCGGCGCTGCGGGCGCGGCATCCGGAATCCGTCGGGGATGTCGCGGTGGACCGCATCGACGATCTGCAGGAGGGTTTCGACGACCTCCCGCCGGGGGACGTCCTGCGGCTCTGGCTCGCGGACGGCTCCCGCGTGATCGTGCGGCCGAGCGGCACCGAGCCCAAGCTCAAGCTCTACCTCGACGTGCGCGGCGAGTCCCGCGACGACGCCGCCGCGCGGGTCGCCGCGCTCGCGGACGGCGCCCGGGCGCTGCTCGTCGAGTACGGCGGCTGACGCGCCGCCTCCGGTCGTTGAGCGAGCGAGACGAAACGCGCCGGACGATCGCGGAGACTCCGGCGCGTTTCGTCTCGCTCGCTGGCGCTCCCTCGCTCAACGACCGCAACCTCGCCGCCCCCGGTCGTTGAGCGAGCGAGGAACGAGCGAGACGAAACGCGCCGGACGATCGCAGAGACTCCGGCGCGTTTCGACTCGGTCGCCGCCGCTCCCCCACTCAACGACTGCAACCTCGCCACCCCCGGTCGTTGAGCGAGCGAGGAACGAGCGAGACGAAACGCGCCGGACGATCGCAGAGACTTCGGCGCGTTTCGCTCGGTCGCCGGCCGCCGCTCCCTCGCTCAACGGCCGCAACCTCGCCCCCCGGTCGTTGAGCGAGCGAGGAACGAGCGAGACGAAACGCGCCGGACGATCGCGAAGACTTCGCCGCGTTTCGTCTCAGTCGCTGGCGCTCCCTCGCTCAACGACCGGAACTGTGCCCCCGGTCGTTGAGCGAGCGAGGAACGAGCGAGCCGAAACGCGCCGGACGATCGCGAAGACTTCAGCGCCTCGTCAGCGCAGCACGAAGTGGCCGGGCGTGATCTCGGCGAGCGCGGTGCCGTCGGGCTCGAGGCCGACCGGCTCCGGTCGCGTGGAGATGCGCTCCAGACGGCGTCGCGCCTGCACGGGGTCCGTCGACAGCGCGGCGTCGAGGAGATGGCGCGTGTAGGGGTGCTGCGGCGACGCAAACACCTCGGCGGTCGGGCCGAGCTCGACGATGCGGCCGCGATTCATGACGGCGGTGCGCGTCGCGATCTCTCGCACGACGGAGAGGTCGTGCGAGATGAACAGGTACGTCAGCGCGAGCTCGCGCTGCAGGCGCAGCAGCAGTTCGGTGACCTGCGCCTGGATCGACATGTCGAGCGCCGAGAGCGGCTCGTCGCACACCACGAATCCCGGACGCACGGCGATGGCCCGCGCGATCACGATGCGCTGTCGCTGACCGCCCGAGAACGCGCGCGGACGACGGTGGACGGCGTCGCCGTCGATCCCGACGGCGGCGAGCGCCTCGATCGCCTGCGCGCGCGGATCCGCGTCGGGGGCGAGCACCGTGAGCGGCTCCAAGACGTTCTGAAGCGCCGTGCGGTGCGGGTTCAACGATGAGAACGGATCCTGGAAGATGACCTGCATCGACCGGTGGTAGGGCGCGCGCCGGGCACGGGCGAGCGTCGTGAGCTCGACCCCGTCGTACGTGACGGTGCCGCTGGTAGGCTCGTCCATCTGCAGGATGCAGCGCCCCAGGGTCGACTTGCCGCTCCCCGACTCCCCCACCAGGGCGAGCGTCTCACCGCGGCGGATGGTGAGGTCGACGCCGTCGACGGCGCGCACCGTGCCGGTCGTGCGGCCCCAGGCGTTGCGCAGCGGGAAGGTCTTCACGAGTCCCTCGACCCGGACGAGATCGTCCGTCGGCTGCCCGGTCATGCGTCCCCCTCCCCTGCCGATGGCGCGTCGGGCGCGGCATCCAGCAGCTCCCTCGTGTACGGATGCTGCGGCTCGCGGAAGACGCGTTCGACGTCACCGGACTCTACGATGCGACCGTCCTTCATCACGAGCACCTCGTCGCAGACGGCCGCCACGACCGCGAGATCGTGCGTCACGATGAGCACCGTCAGCGAGCGCTCGGCCTGCAGGGCGCGCAGCAGCGCCAGGATCTGCGCCTGGATCGTCGCGTCGAGCGCGGTCGTCGGCTCGTCGGCGAGCAGCAGCTCCGGCCTCGCGAGGAGGGCCATCGCGATCATCGCGCGCTGGCGCATGCCGCCCGACAGCTCATGCGGGTACCGCGACAGCACGCGGTCGGGGTCGGGGATGCGGACCGCCACGAGCGCCTCGCGTGCGAGCGCCGTCGCCTGCCGCCGCCCGACGCGCTGGAACCTCTGCGCGACCTCGGTGAGGTGCGCGCCGATGCGCACGAGCGGGTTGAACGAGGTCATGGGGTCCTGGAAGACCATCGCCGCCGGCAGCCGCTCGCGCGACATCGCCGCGGTGACGTCGCGGCCGTCGAGGAGAACGTGGCGCCACTCGCGCGTGGCACCCTCGGGAAGGATCCCCATCAGCGCGCGGAGCAGCATCGTCTTGCCCGACCCGGACTCGCCGACGATGCCGACGGCGCGGCCCCGCGGCACCTCGAACGACACGTCGTCGAGCACGCGCACGCGACCGCCGGTGCGGCCGGCGAGGTCGACGTCGAGGCCTTCGACACTCAGCAGCACGTCACCGCCGGGGGAAGTCGTCGCGGGGACCGTCATGACGCACCCCCTTCACTGACCGACTGCCGCAGCGCATCGCCGAGCACATTGAACGACAGCACCGTGAGCAGGATGAGGATGCCGGGGATCAGCGCCAGGTACGGCGCCGTCTGCAGACTTCCCTGCGCCGATTCGAGGAGGCTTCCCCACGACGCCATCGGCGGCTGGATGCCGAGGCCGAGGAAGCTCAGCGCCGACTCGGTGAGGATCGCGGTCGAGATGCTCGCCGTCGCAGCGACGATGATCGTAGGCGCGGCGTCGGGCACCACGTGCCGCCACATCACGAGCTCGCGCCGCACGCCGATGTAGCGCGCGTAGCGCACGAACGCGCGCTCGCGGAGCGTCAGCGTCTCGGCGCGCACCAGGCGGGCGGTCGCCATCCACGAGAACGCGCCGATCACGAAGATGATGGTCCAGAGCCCCGGCTTGAGGAACACGCTGGCGACGATCACGAGCACCATCCACGGGATCGACGACAGGAAGTCGACGAACCGCATCAGCAGGTCGTCGATCCGGCCGCCGGCGTACCCCGCGACGAGGCCCACGACGACGCCGATCGCGGTGGCCGCGATCATCGCCAGGATGCCGACGGTCAGCGAGATGCGTCCGCCGTAGACGACACGCGAGAAGTAGTCGCGCCCGAGCTCGTCGGTGCCGAACCAGTGCGCGGCGCTCGGCGGCTGCCAGCGGATCGCGAGGTCGGTCGAGGTCGGATCCAGCGGCAGCAGCGGGGCGAGCAGCGACACCGCACCGACGACGACGAGGAACGCGATGGCCAGCAGGGCCGCGACCGAGCGGAACGACCGCGCGCGATGCACGAGGGTGTTCGCATCGATGGCGGCGGCGACGTTGGGAGTGGTGGCGGTCATGAGCCCGCTCCGATCCGGATACGCGGGTCGACGACGACGTAGAGGATGTCGGCGATGAGGTTACCGACGATGACGAGCACCGCAGACAGCAGCAGCACCGCGAGCACAACCGGGTAGTCGAGGCTTCGCGTCGCCGTGAGGAAGTAGGGGCCGATGCCGGGCCAGCCGAAGATCGACTCGGTCACGATGGCGCCGGTGACGAGGATCGGAAGTGCGAGACCCAGCTGCGTGATGATCGGCAGCATCACGTTGCGGCCGACGTGGCGGGTCAGCACCTGACGGCGCGAGGCGCCGAAGCCGCGCTGCACCAGCACGTAGTCCTGCGAGAGCTGGCTGATGGTCGCGGAGCGCACGTACCGGGCCAACTCGGGGAAGAACGCGACGACGAGCACCAGGAACGGCATCACGAAGTGCATCAGGAAGTCGACCGGATCGCCCTGCTTGCCCACGGAGTGCATGCCGATGATCGGGAACCAGCGCAACTGGTAGCCGAAGACGTAGATGACCAGGAGCGCGAACCAGAACGACGGCGTCGCGATGCCGATGCCGGCGAGCCCGTCGATCGTCTTGTCGACGATCGTGCCCCGACGCGAGCCGGCGATCAGGCCGAGCACCACGGCGATGACGAGGGCGGCGAGGTAGGCCGGCGCCACCAGCATGATCGTGTTCGGGATGCGGGCGGCGAGCTCTTCGGCGATCGAGTGCCGGCTCACGAGCGAGTACCCCAGGTCGCCCTGCAGCACGTTGACGAGCCAGAGCCCGTACTGCACGACGATCGGCTGGTCGAGTCCGTAGCGGGCGCGCATCGCCGCCTCGGTCTCCTCCGACATCTGGGGCGTCGTGATCGCGTCGACGACGTCGTAGGGCGCCGCGTGCAGCAGCAGGAAGACCACGAATGTCACCAGGAGCAGCATCGGGATGACCTGCAGCAGGCGGCGCAGGATGTAGACCGCCATCGTTCTCCTTTCCCCACGAGGGCGACGGATGCTCGGACTCGGCGCAGCCGAGTCGCCGGGAGCGACCCGCCGAACATGACGACGTCACGGGCACCCGTGGCGGGTGCCCGTGACGTCCGTCGCTCACTGCTCGGTGAGAAGCCCGAAGTTCTCGAAGGTGTAGATCGGGACGAGCTTGGCGTCCTCGACGCCGCCGATCCGCGGGTTCACAGCGAGGATCTTGAGGTTGTCGGCGAGCGGGAACACCACCGCGTCCTCGGCGATCTGCGCCTGCAGATCGGCGTAGATCGACGCACGCGCGTCGGGATCGAGCTCGACGGCGCCCTGGTCGAACAGCGCGTCCGTCGCCGGGTTCGAGTACGAGAAGTAGTTCGCCGAGGCGCCCGTGCGGTAGAGCAGGCTGTACGCGTCGGGGTCCTGGCCCATGATGTAGCCACCGAGGAACGCGTCGTACTGCGAGTCGGCGCCCTTCTGGATCTCCTCGAAGACCGCGGCCGGCTCGATGCCCGCGAGCTCCACGGTGATGCCGGCATCCTGCAGCTGCTGCTGGATCAGCGTCGCCTCGGTCGTCTGCGCGGGATCGGAGTTCGCGTACGCCAGCGTGAGCGTGAGGTCGGACACGCCGGCCTCCTCGAGGAGGGCGGCCGAGGCATCCGCGTCCTGCTGGTACTGCTCGACGTCCTCCGTCGCGTAGGCGTTGCTCGGCGGAAGGATCGTGTAGGCGTTCTCGTAGTAGTCCTCGCTGAGGAACGCGCCGGTGTTGATCTCGTCGCGGTCGAGGGCGAAGAAGATCGCCTGGCGCACCTTCGGGTCGGTCAGCTTCGCGGCGTTGAGACCGAGGTAGGCGACGCGGCCCTCGGCGTACGGGTTCACGTTCAGCCCGGCACCCTCGAGCTCGGCGACCTGGTCGGGGGTCGCGAACGAGGCGTCCACCTCACCGGTCTGCAGCGCCGTCTTGACCGTGTCGGCGTCCGACACGATGCGCAGCGTCACCTCGGGGATCTTCGGCGCCTCGCCGTAGTAGTTCTCGTTCGCCTCGAACGTGAGGTACTGGCCGCGCTCGTACTCGGCGAGCTTGTACGGGCCCGAGCCGACCGCGATCGGGTCGAGCTCCGAGACCGAGAAGTCGGTGACGTCGCCGTACACGTGCTCGGGGATGATGTACGTCTCGGTGGCGATGTTGCTGAGGGCCGCCGCGCTGACGCTGGGCAGGTGGAAGACCACGGTGCGCTCGTCGGTGGCCTCGGCGGTGATGGGCTGGTCGCCGATCCACAGCAGGTCGGCGTTGCCGTTCTCGCGGACCGCCTTGTTCGTGTAGGTGAAGACGACGTCGTCGGCCGTGAGCGGCTCGCCGTCGGACCAGGTCAGGCCGTCCTTCAGGGTGACGGTGACCGACAGGCCGTCGTCGGCGGGCTCGATGGACTCGGCCAGCTCGTTGACGACCGTGCCGTCGCCCTCGACGCGCGCGAGCGGCGAGTACACGAGGTTCGTGACCGTCAGGCCCCAGCGGTCGCCGACGTTGATCGGGTTGAGCGATGTCGGGTCGCTCGCGATCGCGTAGGTGAACTGTCCGGTCGCCTCGGCGCTGCTCGTCTCGGGTGCCGCTTCGCCCTGCGCGCAGGCCGCCAGTCCGATGGTCGCCGCCAGTGCCAGTGCGATGGGGGCGATCACTCGCCGTCTCGTCTTTACGAGCTCTTGGGTCTTCATCGTGGTTCGAGTCCTCTTCGCTGTGCATGCGCCCGAATGAACGCACCGTTCGAGCCTAGGTCGGCCCCCGAGCGGGAGGCTCCGATCGGCCGAACAATTGCGAAGTATGTCGACGCGGCGACATGCACATCGAGCCCTAGGCTCGGAGGATGCTGCTCACCCTGCCCATCGCGCTGGAGAACGCGTACGTGCGCCTCGAACCGCTCGCCCCCGAGCACGAGGCCGACCTCGCCGCGGCCGCGGTCGGCCTGGAGCACACCTGGTACACGTCGGTGCCGCGTCCCGACGGGGTCGCCGCCGACATCGCGCAGCGGCTGGCGTGGCGCGACGAGGGCCACATGAACCCGTGGGCGGTCCGCCGCCTGGACACCGGACGCGTGGTGGGCACGACGACCTTCTGCAACATCGACCAGCCGAATCGCCACGTCGAGATCGGGCACACCTGGCTCGGCCGGGAGGCGCAGCGCACCGCGGTCAACACGGCGTCGAAGCTGCTGCTGCTGGGCCACGCGTTCGAGGCGTGCGACGCGATCGCAGTCGAATTCCGCACGCACTGGCACAACCTGCAGTCCCGCGCCGCGATCGCCCGGCTCGGCGCCCGGCAGGACGGCGTGCTGCGCAACCACCGGCTCGGTCCCGACGGCACGCTCCGCGACACCGTCGTGTTCTCGATCCTCCCCCACGAGTGGCCCGCGGTGCGCCTCGGCCTCACCGAGCGCCTCGCCCGCGGCTGACCCGGCCGCTGCGGCCGCGGTTCGCCGTGGTCCGCGGCATCCATCGTTCCTCCCCCTCCCCGCCCGGACGTTCCGGGTTTGGGGCGCACCGCGCACGGTCGGGGCGCACGGCGCCTAGTTGGGGCGCACCGCCCGCAGTCGGGGCGCACGCCGCACGCCCCGAACGTCAGCCGTCCGCCC